>CANFXM010000007.1 GCA_947451045.1 Actinomycetota bacterium
TCGCATTGTAAACAGCAAGTGCGTACTTAGCTCCTGCTAATTCATCCTGGCCTGCTTGCGCAGCTCCACCTGTAAGTGGACCCTGGAATGCGAGTGTTACTGTCTTTGTGGCAGCGTTCGCTGGTGATGTTGCAACTACGCCAAAAGTAAGCGCAGCTGAAGCAGCAATCGCAAGACCACTAATGATCTTCTTGTTCATGTAGTGCCTTCCTGTTTTTTCTTACATGTCTCCCGGGACAGGGAAGCGCTCAGGGTAACGGTGAACAGAAGGTGAACACAACTCAAACTCACGCTCAGATTGTTTCTCTTTCGTTATATTTGCATGAAATTTTTGCCTCAAAGGGGCTCGCGTGCCCTTTATTTATCTGGAACGGCATCCGGGTTCAGGACGGCGTTGGCGACCTCTTTCATGGTCAATCGCCGATCCATTGCCGCCCGTTGAATCCATGAAAAAGCTTGGGGCTCAGAGAGATTGAGTGCGCTCATCAAAATGCCTTTTGCCTTATCAATAATTTTGCGAGTTTCAAGGCGATCGTGTAAATCTGCGACCTCTTGGGCAAGTAAACGCATTTGAGAATGTCGGCTAATTGCAATTTCGATTGCCGGAACTAAATCGCCAATACTAAATGGTTTCACAACATATGCCATAACTCCGGCATCGCGAGCACGTTCTATAAGTTCGCGTTGACTAAATGCTGTCAACATTAGAACTGGCGCAAAGCTAATTATTTTTTCTGCAGCAGATATTCCATCGAGTACTGGCATCGCTACATCAAGAATCGCTAAATCTGGTTTGTGTAACTGCGCTAATTCAATTGCTTCGACACCATTGGTGGCTTGAGCAACTACCTCATAACCCGCTTCAATGAGCATCTCAACTAAATCCATACGGATGAGCGCTTCATCTTCAGCGACCAAAATGCGAGTGGTAGATGTCATGTGCCCCGAGTCGGATTCGAACCGACACTATGCAGTGTTTGAGACTGCCCTCTCTACCGTTGGAGTACCGAGGCGCAGTGAGAATTCTACCTGTATGCCGGTACTACTCCGCCAACTGCATCACCCACGCGATGTACGCGCATCGCATTAGTTGAGCCAGGAATTCCTGGTGGAGATCCAGCAACAATCATCACATTATCGCCAATGACAGCGCGAGCCGAATCAATGAGTAGGTGGTCGGCCTGTTTCACCATTTCATCTGTATGACTAACCAAAGGTGTGATCATTGGTTCAATCCCCCATGAAAGAGCAAGTCGGTTGTAAGTGCCTCGATCTGGAGTAAGTGCCAAAATCGGAATTGGTGAACGCAAACGCGACATGCGTCGAGCTGAGTCACCGCTTTGAGTAAAAGTAACAAGGAATTTAGCACCAACAATGAGTCCAACTTCTGTTGCTGCTTTTGTTATTGCACCACCTTTAGTCTTTGGCGCAGTTCTCATGGGACGAATCATGCTAAATCCGCCCTCTTCCGTACGTTCAATTATTCGAGCCATAGTTTGAACTGATTCGATGGCAAAATCACCGACACTGGTCTCTCCTGAGAGCATGAGTGCATCTGCTCCATCAAGAACCGCGTTCGCACAATCTGTTGCTTCGGCGCGAGTTGGGCGTGAATTAGTAATCATTGAATCAAGCATTTGTGTAGCAACGATGACTGGCTTTGCCGCTTCACGAGCAAGTTCAATGCAGTGCTTTTGCACCAGCGGTACATCTTCGATTGGAAGTTCTACGCCCAGATCACCGCGGGCCACCATGATGCCGTCAAAGGCATCGACAATTCCTTGGAGATTTTCAACGGCTTGTGGCTTCTCAATTTTCGCAATGACAGGAACACGGATACCCACTTCATCCATGATTCGATGCACATCCACAATATCGGCTGCACTTCGCACAAATGAAAGTGCGATGAAATCAGCACCGGCTCGAAGTCCCCATCGAAGATCATCCATATCTTTCTCCGATAAAGCTGGAACAGAAACAGCGACGCCTGGAAGATTTATGCCTTTGTTATTACTTACGGCGCCTGGCTCGATGACTTTAGTAATTACATCATTACCTTTTACTTCAATAACTTCTACCGTAACTTTTCCATCATCGATAAGAATTCGATCCCCTGGTTTGCAATCGCCCGGAAGGCCTTTATATGTTGTTCCTACGCGATCTTTTGTTCCTTCAATCTCATCGGTCGTAATTGTAAAAATGTCACCACGAGCTAAATCGTGTGGACCAGCTTTAAATCTGGCCAAGCGAATCTTTGGTCCTTGAAGATCAACAAGAATTGCAACTGGTTGACCTGCTTGAGCAGCAGCGGCTCGAACGAGATCTAATCTTTTTTGATGCTCATCGTATCCACCATGAGAAAGGTTTAAGCGCGCCATATTCATACCAGCAGCAATCAACTCACGAACTTTCTCTGGAGATTCAACTGCAGGACCCATTGTGCAAACTATTTTGGCGCGGCGCATATTCTTACCTTATCTCTCTAAACCATTAATGGACGAGCTGTTGGCGCAATTGGCGCCGGAAGTTGCGTATCTCCAGTGAGATATTTATCAACTGCTGCAGCAGCGCTGCGTCCTTCAGCAATCGCCCAAACAATGAGTGATTGACCACGACCGCAGTCGCCGGCAACAAAAATGCCATCCACATTTGTTGCATAGTTTTCATCACGTGCAATATTGCCACGTGAATCTAGTGACACTTCCAATTGTTCAATCAGTGGGCTTTTTTCAGGGCCTGTAAAACCCATTGCTAGAAATACAAAATCAGCAGGAATTTCTTTTTCAGTTCCAGGAACTGTGACAAATTTGCCATCCACAAATTGTGTTTCAATGATTTGAATCGCGCGCAAGTTTCCTTGTTCATCACCTAAGAATTCCTCAGTGCTCACGGCAAATAGACGGTTATCGCTTTCTTCATGTGCGCTAGAGACTCGATAAATCATTGGATACATAGGCCATGGGGCGCTACTTGGACGCTCATCAGATGGTCTTGGCATAATTTCTAGTTGAGTAATACTTGCAGCACCTTGGCGAATCGATGTCCCAAGACAATCTGCACCTGTATCTCCGCCGCCCAAAATAACTACATTCTTGCCGGCAACATTGATTGGAGGATTTTCTACCTCACCTAACGCTTGCTTATTTCCCCAAGGAAGAAATTCCATAGCTTGATAAATGCCCTTGAGTTCACGGCCAGGAATGGGCAGGTCCCTCCATTGTGTGGCACCAATTGCTAAAACAATTGCATCGTATTTTGTGCTGAGTTGGTCTCCGGTTATTTCCCCGCCAACGTCGGCACCAGGGCGAAAGCGGGTTCCCTCTTTTTCCATCTGTTCTAAGCGACGATCCAAAATATGTTTTTCCATTTTAAATTCTGGAATTCCATAACGAAGTAATCCACCAATTTTTTCCGCGCGTTCATAAACTGCAACAGTGTGTCCAGCACGAGTTAATTGCTGAGCAGCAGCCAGTCCTGCTGGTCCTGAACCAATTACTGCAACAGTTTTTCCGGAGATACGATCTGGCGGTAATGGTTTTACATTTCCCGCACCGAAAGCCTCTTCAATTGTGCGTAATTCAACTTGTTTGATTGTTACTGCATCAGCATTGATGCCAACAACACATGCTGTCTCACAAGGAGCTGGACAGAGTCGACCAGTAAATTCTGGGAAGTTATTGGTTGCATGCAAACGTGCGATTGCTTCTTCTTTATCGCCGCGCCAAATGAGGTCATTCCATTCGGGAATCAAGTTTCCGAGCGGGCATCCCATGTGACAGAAAGGAATTCCACAGTCCATGCAGCGACCTGCCTGCTTTTGCAGATGCTCCATACTCTGAGGTTCGTAGACCTCTTTCCAGTCTTGGATGCGCACATCGACAGGGCGACGAGTTGGAGTTTCGCGCGGTGTAGTGAGAAAACCTTTTGGATCTGCCATTAGCCTGCAACCTCCATTACGAATTTATCAATTGGTAAACCTTCACGTGTTGCACGATCCATAGCCTCTAACACTCGCGCGTAGTCACGTGGCATTACGAGTGAAATGCGAGATATTGATTCATCCCATGAATTGAGCAGTTGTGATGCAATCTCTGATCCAGTCTCTGCATGGAATTTAGATATGTGTGATTTCAATATTTCGCGCTGATCTTGTGGAACGGCCAAAATATCGACCATATCTGTATTTACATTGGCAGGATCAATGTCGAGCATGAATGCACGACCACCAGACATACCTGCCGCAAAATTGCGTCCCGTGCGACCTAATACAACTACGGTTCCGCCAGTCATATATTCGCATCCGTGATCGCCGATACCTTCAACTACTGCAATCGCTCCTGAATTTCGTACACAGAATCTTTCTCCGACAATACCGCGTATAAATATTTCACCGGATGTAGCGCCATAACCAATTACATTTCCGGCAATAACATTTTCATGAGAGGCGAAAATTGCCTTTTCATCAGGTCGAATAACTACTCGGCCACCTGAAATTCCTTTTGCAACGTAATCATTTGAATCACCATAGAGTCGTATTGCAATTCCTCGAGGAATGAATGCGCCTAATGATTGCCCAGATGAGCCATGAAGAGTGATATCAATTGTGCCTTCAGGTAGCCCTTCTCCCCCAAAGCGACGAGTAACCTCTGCGCCTAACATTGTTCCAACAGTTCTATTTACATTTCGAACAGGAAGATCGATTCGAACTGGCTCAGACTTTGTCAGTGCAGCACTGGCTAGTTCAATCAACTTATTATCGAGGGCGCCAGCTAAGCCGTGATCTTGTTTGGTCGTATTATAAAGTGCACTTTTTACATCTGGGCGCACGAGAAGTGGAGAAAGATCTAGACCACTCGCTTTCCAATGATTGACCGCATCTTTTGTATCTAAATATTCGACACGGCCTATTGCTTCTTGCAAAGTACGGAAACCAAGTTCGGCCAATATTTCTCGCACTTCTTCGGCGATATATTCAAAGAATGTTTCAACGAATTCAGGTTTTCCAGTAAAACGCTTACGAAGTTCCGGGTTTTGTGTCGCGACGCCTACTGGACATGTATCTAAGTGACATACACGCATCATCACGCAACCAGAAACAACCAGTGGCGCTGTTGCAAATCCAAATTCTTCAGCACCAAGAAGTGTTGCGATAACTACATCACGACCTGTTTTTAGCTGACCATCAGTTTGCACGACGATGCGATCGCGAAGCCCATTGAGTAAAAGGGTTTGCTGCGTCTCTGCAAGACCAAGTTCCCATGGTGCACCTGCATGTTTAAGCGAAGTCAGTGGTGATGCACCTGTTCCACCATCATGACCTGAAATGAGAACGACATCAGCATGGGCTTTACTTACTCCTGCAGCAACTGTGCCTACGCCAACTTCGGCAACAAGCTTTACGTGGATGCGCGCATTCTTATTCGCATTCTTCAAATCGTGAATTAATTGAGCAAGATCTTCAATCGAATAGATATCGTGATGGGGTGGTGGTGAAATAAGTCCCACGCCCGGAGTTGAATAACGAACTTTCGCAATCCAAGGATAAACCTTGTTGCCAGGAAGCTGTCCGCCTTCACCAGGTTTTGCACCTTGTGCCACTTTGATTTGAATGTCATCGGAGTTGACCAAATAATCACTTGTAACTCCAAAGCGTCCACTCGCTACTTGCTTAATAGAAGAACGCTTCGAGTCGCCATTTTTTTCTGCCACATAGCGGGAAGGATCTTCTCCGCCTTCACCAGTATTGGATTTACCACCGAGTCGATTCATGGCAATAGCAAGGGTTTCATGTGCCTCTTGTGAAATAGAACCGTAGGACATTGCACCAGTGGAGAATCGCGCAATAATCGCACGAGCAGATTCGACCTCATCGATTGGAATTGCAGGTTGAACCCCATTTTTGAATTGAAAGAGACCACGCAAAGTCATAAGCTCTTTACTTTGCTCGTTGACTGAACCCGTGTATCGCTTAAAGATGTCATAGCGCTTATTGCGAGTGGAATGTTGAAGCGCAAAAACAGTTTCAGGATTGAATAGGTGTGGTTCACCTTCACGTCGCCATTGGTACTCGCCACCGATAGGTAAGCGTTTTGTTCCTGGAACTTCGCCACCAGGTGGGTACGCAATGTGATGACGAGCAATAGTTTCTTGGGCAATGATGTCTAGACTCACTCCGCCCAGTCGCGAAGTAGTGCCAACGAAGAATTCATCGACGACTTCTTGACTCAAGCCAATTGCTTCAAATACTTGAGCACCCGTGTATGAGGCAATAGTAGAAATACCCATCTTTGACATTACTTTGAGAACGCCTTTACCTAAACTTTTAATAAGATTTCGTACTGCTTTCTCTGGCGTAATTCCGGTAATTACTCCTTGAAGCACAAGATCTTCTGCGCTTTCCATTGCAAGATATGGATTTACTGCTGCTGCTCCATAGCCAATGAGCAGCGCAACATGATGAACTTCTCGAACATCTCCTGCTTCAACGACAAGACCTACTTTTGTACGAGTCTTTTCACGAATCAAATGGTGGTGTACCGCTGATGTCAACAAGAGTGAAGGAATTGGTGCATCTTCTGCATCGCCGTCACGGTCGGAAAGAATAATTAGGTGAGCGCCTTTGGCGATTGCATCACTGACTTCTTTTTTGATTTCATCGAGTCGAATGCGAAGCGCATTTCCATCGCCATTGACTGGGAATAAACCTCGAACAACATATGCTTCAAGTCCAGGAAAATCGCCATCGACGTTAACGTGAATGATTTTTGCTAATTCATCATTATCAATAACGGGAAATGCCAATGAAATCTGACGACAAGAATTTGGTCCGGGATCTAAAAGATTGTGCTCTGGTCCAATTGATCCACCCAAACTTGTTACTAATTCTTCGCGAATCGCATCCAACGGTGGATTAGTTACTTGTGCAAAGAGTTGGGAGAAATAATCGAAGATGAGTCGAGGTTTTTCAGAGAGTGCGGCAATAGGTGAATCACTGCCCATCGAGCCCAGTGGTTCCATTCCATTTTTTGCCATTGGGGTAATAAGGATGCGTAAATCTTCTTCTGTGTATCCAAATGCTCTTTGGCGACGAATGACTGATGAGTGCGGATAGACAATATGTTCGCGGGCAGGAAGTTCATTGAGTTTTACGATTCCGGCATGAAGCCATTCACCATATGGTGCCGCGTCAGCTAATTGATCTTTAATCTCTTCATCTTCGATTATTCGTCCAGCTTCAATGTCAACAAGGAACATCTTGCCTGGTTGCAAGCGCCCTTTGCGAACTACTTTTTCGGCTGCAATATCTAAGACTCCAACTTCACTTGCAAGAACGACAAGTCCATCATCGGTTACCCAAAAACGTGAAGGTCGAAGCCCATTGCGATCAAGTACTGCACCAACGTGATGACCATCTGTAAAAGTCACACATGCAGGTCCATCCCATGGTTCCATCAAGGATGCATGGAATGCGTAAAAATCACGGCGCTTTTGTGACATTGAAGTGTGGTTCTCCCACGCTTCTGGAATCATCATAAGCACGGCGTGCGGAAGGGAACGACCTCCCAAGTAAAGAAGTTCTAGAACTTCATCAAAGGATGCAGAGTCGCTACCTGACATTTCAACAATTGGGAATAGTCGATCGAGTTCTCCAGGTATTAATTCACTTGCCAATAAAGATTCCCGTGCGCGCATCCAATTGCGATTACCTTTGACAGTATTAATTTCACCGTTGTGAGCAATGAAGCGATATGGATGGGCAAGTGGCCATGAAGGAAATGTATTTGTCGAAAAGCGAGAGTGGACTAAGGCAAGTGGAGAAACAACACGCACATCGCTGAGATCCGGGAAAAATTCTTCTAACTGCCCAGTTGTAAGCATTCCTTTATAAACAATTGTTTGCGAAGAAAGTGAAGGGAAATATATTTCTAGGGCATGTTCTGCGCGCTTGCGCAGCGCGAATGCCAACCGATCTAAAACAATTCCAGTTTCTCCTTTTTTACCAGCAAGGAAGAGCTGTTCGAAACGAGGCATAACAGAGAGGGCGGTCTTACCAAGTGAGGATGAATTGATTGGAAGATCTCTCCAACCCAATATTTCTAAACCTTCTTCATTGGCGATCTTTGCTATCTCTTCACGAACTTCTACGCCTTGCGCAATAAAAGCGATACCAGTTGCATAAGCGCCAGCAGATGGAAGTTCAAAAATTGTTTCTGCTTGATAAAAAGCATCTGGAACTCTAATAAGAATTCCTGCTCCATCACCACTATCTGGTTCAGCTCCAGATGCGCCGCGATGTTCTAAGTTGCGAAGCGCAGTCAGTGCCTTTTCAACAATGTCATGGGTTGCAACTTTGTTGAGAGTCGCAACCATTGCAACACCGCATGCATCATGTTCGTTGGCAGGGTGATATAAACCTTGAGCCTTCGGATAATTCGATGTGAGTGCCACGGCGTAAATCTCCAGTTGTCTTATTCCTAATGCGGGACAACCTTGGCCCTGGTGATTTCAAACTTACCCTTTGAAGGGTGGTAAAGAGTAGCAAGAAGTGGAGTGAATCCGCTCTCCCTACAAACCACTCACATGGGCAAGCTGACCAATTCCAGCGGTAATGGCCATACCAAGACAACCACCCAGGATGACTCGAATTGTAGGTATGAGCACTTTAGAGCCGGCAGTTTTTGCGCTGACAATACCCGTAATGAGTAGGCCAACAATGGTGAAAAGCACAATGCTCCAAGCTTTTGCTCCTGGAGATGGTGCGAATGCACCTAAGAACGGAATCGTTCCACCCAATATAAAGCTAATTGCCGATGCTGTTGCTGCTTGTACCGGTCTCGCTTTCGTATGCGGGTGTTGTCCAAGTTCATCACGTAGATGCGCAGCTAAAGGATCTTTAGCATGCATTGCTTGCGCGACTTGCATTGCTAATTCTGGAGTAAGTCCACGTTGAATATAAATATGTTGTAATTCAAGAAGTTCGCCTTCGGGATCAATTTCAAGATGAGAAATTTCCAAGAGGCGATCAGATTCTTCAATATCATTTTGGGAGCGAACCGAAACATATTCACCAACAGCCATCGACATTGCACCAGCGCTAATGCCAGCAAGACCAGTTGTAATCAAAAAATTATCTGCTTTTGCTGCAGCTACACCAATCATCAAACTGGCAGTTGCAACTAAGCCATCATTTGCACCTAACACTGCAGCGCGCAACCAACCAGCCCTGTGGGTTCGGTGACTAAGGTTTCTTTGGAATACATCCTCGAGTGCCATGTTTTAGAGCCTACCCGATGGTCGAGCTAATCGCTTATATGTCAGGAGTGCAAAGGCTCCCACGAGGATACTTACCCATACATTTATACGAAGTCCTGCAAATGTATGGGCTTGGTCAATACGAATGATCTCGATGAAAAATCGTCCCAAACAATAACCAGCAATATATAAAGAAAAGAGCTGACCTGGTTTCGCGCGACTTCCCCAGCTAATCAAAATAATTGCTAATGCAATACACCAGAGTGATTCATAGAGAAAAGTCGGGTGGAAGCTTTCGTATTGCGCATAACCATTTGGCCGATATGACAGGGGAACTTTGAGCGCCCATGGTGCATTCAAGGGCCTGCCAAATAATTCGATATTAAACCAGTTACCAAATCGACCTATAGCTTGAGCAAATAACACACCAGGTGCAAGTGCATCTAAGAAATACCCAAAATGTGGCAGTGTGACTTTTTTAGCTAACACTCGATAGCGAAGATAAGCAACATAGGCACCTAAAGAAATTGCACCCCAGATTCCCAAACCACCGTTCCAAATTTTAAGTGCATCAAGTGGATGTCCACCCAATCCGAAATATGCATCAGGTGAAGTTATGACATGGTAAAGACGTCCACCAATAATTCCAGCAGGAACTGCGTAGATCGCAACCTCAGAAACAACTGATTTTGTATTTTCACCATGACGAACAAAACGCTTATCACCCAACCAGATTGCAAGAATGATTCCTAGGATTATGCAGAGGGCATAGAAATGGAGAGTAAACGGCCCAATACTCAACTCCGAAATACTCGGAGAAGGTATTGAGCGAATCATGTAACTAGCCTTTTTCGATTACGCTAGCAAAGGCTGCAGCATCAAAATATTGAGTCTTTCGATTGATTTCTTTACCGTTAACAAAGACTGTTGGAGTCGAGTTGATAGTCTTTTGGGCTCCATCATTTTCAACATTGCCTACCCAAGAAGTGTATTTATTTGAATTTACACACGCTGAGAACTTAGCGGATGCAATTCCGACTGCAACACCTGATGAATCCAAAACTGTCGAACTCCACTTACCGCTATTTTCAGGTTGTTGATTTTGGTAAAGAAAACGATGGTAAGGCAAGAATTGATTTTCATCAGCCGCACAAGCCGCTGCATTTGCTAAGAGGACTGAATCAGGACCAATAAATGAAAGAGGATGATAAATAAAAGTTGCCTTTTTAGTTGTAATTAATTTTTCAATGTAATCACCATTAAGTTTTTCAAATGCCTGGCACACGGGGCATTGGAAATCTTCCCAAATATCGACTACAGGAACGCCTTTGAGTTCTCCATTGAAAACAATTCCATATCCTTGAGCCTTCGATGCGCCATTTGGCAGACTCGCATTCTGGCTAGTTTTATGACTCAATACTGAAAAGAGAACGCCGACAACGAGGACGAGGGAGACCATTCCAATAACTATGTACTTGGTGACTTTATCTCCACCTGATTGTGTGGCCATTTACATTCCTCGCTTCTAGAGTTTCTTCGTGATTTCAAAAGATGTCATAGGGTATCGAATCAAAATAGCTTTTATCGACCTTCTCGAACGCCTTTCGACAATTCCTTCGCTAATTCAGTGATTGCCTCTAATCCTTGCGCTTCATCCTCAGCTTCTGCTAAACATTTAATAAATGCTGAACCAACAATTACGCCATCAGCATAGTGAGCTACCTCTTTAGCCTGAACTCGGTTAGATACTCCCAGCCCTACCGCTAAAGGCAAGTCAGTCACTTTTCGAACTCGTGCAACAAGATCACCTGCACCAGATGAGATCGAAGTTCTGGTCCCAGTTACACCCATCAAACTTGCGACATAGACAAAGCCAGAACACTGGGATGTTACTTTTTCTAAACGTCCATCATTAGTGCTAGGTGCAACTACATAGATGCGATTGATTTTATGCGCATGCGCCGCTTCACTCCATCTCTCAGATTCTTCAATAGTGAGATCTGGTGTAATGACTCCAGAGCCGCCATTTTCAGAAATGGATTGCGCGAACTCATCCACTCCATATTTTTCAATTGGGTTCCAGTAAGTCATAACTACTGCGCTAACACCTGCATCGGTTGCGCACTTAAGCGCAGCAAATACATCACTTGCTCCCGTGCCTTGTGAAAGGGAACGTTCCGCAGCAGCCTGAATAATGGGTCCGTCCATCACTGGATCGCTATATGGAAAACCTATTTCAATGGCATCGACTCCACCTGCCACCAGCGCTTTGATTGCTTTGTGGCATCCTTCAATTGATGGAAAGCCAGCAGGAATATAGGCAATAAGAGCTGCGCGATTTTCTGCGCGCACTTTTGCAAAAAGTTGATCTAAAGATGTTGCCATTTCTATAGTTGTATTCCAAAATATTTAGCCGCAGTCTCTACATCCTTATCGCCACGGCCTGAAAGATTGATGAGAAGGATTGCATCAGGACCAAGTTCATTTCCAACTTGAATCGCTCCAGCTAGTGCATGAGCAGTTTCAATTGCAGGAATAATTCCTTCAGTCTTTGAAAGTAGGGCAAATGCATGCATCGCTTGGGCATCCGTAATAGCACGATATTCCGCGCGTCCAATATCATGAAGGTAAGCATGCTCAGGGCCAACTCCCGGATAATCCAGACCGGCTGAAATCGAATGTGATTCAACTGTTTGGCCATTCTTATCTTGGAGAACATACGAACGTGTTCCATGAAGAACTCCTGGACTGCCACCAGTAATTGTTGCCGCGTGACGTCCAGTCTCAACACCATCGCCACCAGCTTCTAAACCAATCAATCTCACCGAAGTATCTGGAATGAAATCGTGGAAAATTCCAATTGCATTTGAGCCACCACCTACACACGCTAAAACTGCATCAGGCAAACGTCCTACTAATTCTTGTACCTGAATCTTTGCTTCTTCTCCAATAATTTTATGAAAATCTCTGACCATCGTTGGGAATGGATGTGGCCCAGCAACAGTTCCGAGTAAATAATGTGTTGTTTCAACATTTGTTACCCAGTCACGCATCGCTTCATTAATTGCATCTTTGAGAGTACGTGAACCCGTTGTCACTGGAATAACTTCGGCTCCGAGTATTTTCATTCGTGCAACATTGAGAGATTGGCGACGCGTATCTTCTTCGCCCATATAAACAACACATTCAAGTCCCATCAGTGCAGCTGCTGTTGCCGCTGCAACTCCATGCTGGCCTGCGCCTGTTTCTGCAATTATTCTTTTCTTACCCATTCTCTTCGTCAGAAGAGCTTGTCCAAGAACGTTGTTAATTTTATGACTTCCTGTGTGATTGAGATCTTCACGCTTCAATAAAATACGAGCGCCGCCTGCATGTTCTGCAAATCTTTTTGCTTCCGTCAAAATACTTGGGCGACCCGTGTATGTGAGATGAAGATGTGAAAGTTCGGCTTGAAAAACTGGATCTTTGAGCGCGCTATTGTGTGCCGCTTCTAATTCTTCGAGTGCCCCAATGAGTGCTTCTGGAACAAAGCGTCCGCCGTAAGGGCCAAAGTGTCCGAGGATCGTGGACTCGATTTTAGTCATGAAATAAGTCTACCGAGTGCCACGTAATTCACGCATCGCGAGAATTGGATCGGCAGAACGCACCAGTGCCTCACCCACCAAAATTGCATTTGCTCCATACTCTTGTGCGTATTCCACATCAGAGCGTTGAGATATTCCAGACTCTGCAACCCTGACCATGGACTCTGGTATTCGCGGCAACAGCTCGGCAAATGCTGCGGGATCAACTTCTAATGTTTTTAGATTTCGAGAATTAATCCCAATAAATTGCGGGGAAATTTCAAGAGCTCTCTCTAATTCATCGTTGGTGTGAACTTCAACTAGTGCGCTCATACCTAGCTCTCGCGAAAGTTGAAAATAATCATCGAGTTGGTTCTGACTTAGAGCTGCAACAATAAGTAATACCAGGTCGGCGCCATGTGCGCGCGCTTCTAAGAATTGGTAATCATCGACCATAAAATCCTTGCGCAAAATGGGAATATCTACCCGAGCGCGAACCGCATCTAAATCTGAAAGTGAGCCACCGAAGCGACGCCTTTCTGTCAGCACACTTATTGCAGTTGCACCAGCTTCTTCATATTGACAAGCCAGAGCTGCTGGATCAGTAATTGGTGCAAGCGAACCTTTGCTCGGTGACGAACGTTTTACTTCAGCAATAATAGAAATTTCTGGATTGGAAAAAGCTCTCTCAACATTTCTTACTGGTGGAGCACTCTCAAGTTCTTCACGAATTTGCGCCAGTGGTAAACGGCGCATTGCTAAATCTTCACGGACGCCTTCAATTATCGAATCAAGAACGCTCACTTCTTTTCCTCGAGATCGGTTGGGTCTATCCCTTGATCTAAAGAGTTCCACGGTGTTACGACTCGATCTTTTCGTTCATAACGAGTAGAAATTCGAAATCTCTTTCCAATGAGAAGTACGAAGGCAATAACTACTCCGAATGAAATTGCAAGGGATAAAACGTTATTCATGAAATTGCCTTCATTGTGTGTGCCGCTGCGATTGCGCCGAGTACTGCCGCTGCCTTATTAATACACTCTTGATTTTCAGATTCTGGATCTGAGTCTGCAACTATTCCGGCACCTGCTTGAACATATGCTTTGCCTTCAAATATGAGCGCTGTTCTAATTGCAATGCATGCATCAATATTGCCAGTGAAATCTATGTAACCAATTGCGCCACCATAAATACCGCGCCGAGTTGGTTCTAGCTCTTCAATAATTTCCATCGCTCGGGGTTTGGGCGCTCCAGAGAGAGTACCTGCAGGAAATACTGCATAGAGCGCATCAACAGGTGAAGAATTTTTTGCTAACGTTCCAGTTACAGTCGAAACAATGTGCATTACATGGGAATAGCGTTCGATGTGCATAAAATCTACAACTTCGACTGTGCCAGGTTCGCAGATTCGCCCTAAATCATTTCGACCCAAGTCCACTAACATCAAATGCTCGGCCCGTTCCTTGGGATCAGCTAATAACTCTTCAGCCAAGCGATGATCCTCTTCTGGAATGTTGGATCTCTTACGTGTGCCAGCTATGGGGTGAACCATGACTTCTTTATGTTCGCCGCGATTGGTGACTTTAACTAATGCTTCAGGGCTGGACCCGACAATATTGATCCCGCCATTGAATCTAAACAAATACATATACGGACTCGGATTATGAAGTCGTAGGGCGCGATAAACATCGATGGGATCAGCACTGCACTCAGTCGAGAATCTTTGGGAAAGAACAATTTGAAATGCTTCTCCAGCAACAATTTCTTCTTTAGCTTGAAGAATCTTGTCTTTGTACTCAGCGCTCGACATAGTCGTTTCGACTTTGGGCGCTGCATGCGGATTTATATGTGAGATGGCAGAAGGAATTGATTGAGCAAGTTCCTCTTCCATCCGATCTAGACGCGCTATTGCAGCATCGTAGGCTTCATCAACTCTCTCAGTACTTCCATCCCAGTTGATTGCATTAGCAATAAGAATAAGTGTGCCATCACTGTGGTCCATCACTGCTAAATCACTTGTCAACATAAAATTAAGTTCTGGAAGTGGTAAGTCTTTTTTAGAGATTGTAGGCAATTTCTCGAGGCTTCGAACGCTGTCGTAACCCATGTAACCGACAAGTCCACCTGTCAAAGATGGTAAGCCTTCAATGACCGGAGATTTTAGATGCGCAGCACTCAATCGCAGAGCTGTAAGAGGTTCCATTCCAGTTGGCGCACCAGCAGGTGGAGTACCTTCCCAAAAAGCTTTTCCATCACGTTCGGTAAGTGTGGTTTCACTTCGCACGCCGATAAAAGAATATCGCGACCACGCTCCCCCGTGCTCTGCCGATTCAAGCAAAAAAGTGTTTGGCAAATTTTTTGCAAGTTTTCTATAAATTCCAAGTGGGGTTTCACCATCAGCAAGCAGCTTTCGTGAAACAGGAATTACATTATTAGTGCGTGCATATTCGCGAAACTCTTCGCGATTCATCAATTTCTTTCCATTTCAAGCTCTTGGTGAAAACAGGTTACATCTCCCGTGTGGCATGCCGCCCCTACTTGAATAACTTGAAGCAGAAGCGCGTCACCATCGCAATCCAAAGAAATTGATTGCACTTCTTGCGTATGTCCTGAAGTCAAACCTTTGACCCATAATTCGTTTCTACTACGAGACCAGTAGGTTGCATTTCCAGTCTTCAATGTAAGTGAGAGTGACTCTTTGTTCATATATGCCAACATCAAGACTTCATGCGTACTTGAATCTTGCGCGATTGCAGGAATCAATGAATCTGCGTCTTTGAGCAAAGCAAGGACATCGGCCGAGAGTTCAATTGCCATAGGTAAATTCTGCCTTACTTATCCGCGCTCATGCGCACTGAATAACCCTGTGCATCTAAATAGCGCTTCACATCACCAATACGATGAACGCCAAAGTGAAATACGCTCGCCGCAAGCAGTGCGTCAGCTCCAGCATCGAGGGCCAGCGCAAAATCCTCTAACGTACCTGCTCCACCACTTGCGATTAGTGGAACTTTGGAAATGGCACGAACCGCGGTAATCATGCCAATGTCATAACCAGCACGAGTTCCATCTGCATCCATTGAATTGAGAAGTATTTCTCCGACTCCTAGCGCAAATGCTTTTTCGATCCATGCGAGAGCGTCGATATCGCTACCTTGACGGCCTCCATGCGTAGTTACTTCAAATCCTGATTCTGTATTTGCGCGACGTGCATCAACTGAAAGCACAAGAACTTGTGATCCAAATCGATCTGCAATATCTGCGATGAGTTCGGGCCTAGCGATAGCCGCTGTGTTAATAGAAACTTTATCCGCACCTGCACGTAATAAACGATCTACATCATCCACACTGCGAATTCCACCACCAACAGTAAGTGGAATAAAAACTTGCTCAGCGGTGCGACGTACGACATCAAGTGTCGTTTCTTGATTACTGCTGCTGGCAGAAATATCTAAAAACGTAAGTTCGTCTGCTCCTTCTAGGCCATACAAAGCAGCCATTTCAACTGGATCGCCTGCATCGACGAGGTTTGTAAAATTGACTCCTTTTACTACGCGTCCATCAGTGACATCAAGACATGGAATTATTCGGATGGACAGTGTCATTTGCCTGATGCCTTGAGTGCTTCCTGTAATGAAAAATTCCCGGCGTATAAAGCTTTACCCACTATCGCACCTTCTACGCCAATACTTCGCAATTGCGCCAGGCCTTCAATATCTGCAAGTGAAGATATCCCCCCGCTAGCAACAACAGGTTTAGAAGTTGCAGCACAGACTTCTTTGAGTAATTCAAAATTGGGACCAGCCAGAGTTCCATCTTTGGCGACATCCGTGACAACATAGCGAGCACAACCATTGCGATCTAATCGTTCTAAAGTTTCAAATAAATTTCCACCCTCTTTAGTCCAGCCTCTGGCTGCTAGAGTATGGCCACGAACGTCTAACCCAACAGCAATACGATCTCCATATTGCGCAATAACTTGCGCAGTCCAATCTGGGTTTTCAAGCGCTGCAGTACCTAGATTCACGCGAGTACATCCAGTTGCTAGCGCACGCTTCAAAGACTCGTCATCACGAATTCCGCCTGAAAGTTCTACTTTGATATCAAGGGCTCCAACAACAGCGGCAAGTAATTCACTATTTTCTCCGTGTCCAAATGCTGCATCCAAATCTACGAGGTGTAGCCACTCTGCTCCCGCGTTTTGAAACTCTAAAGCTACTTCAAGTGGCGCACCATAAATACTTTCGCGATCAAGCTCGCCTTGCACAAGTCGAACAGCACGACCATCTTTGACATCAACTGCTGGTAGAAGTTCTAAGTAACTCATAATGAATTAACCCAATTCTTGATAAGAGCTAATCCAGCACGACCAGATTTTTCGGGATGAAATTGAGTTGCACTTACATACCCATCTTCTACGGCTGAAACGAATTTTTCATTGTGGGTGCTCCACGTTGTAAGTTCCCCCACTTCTTTTTTTGCCGCATAGGAATGTACGAAGTAAAAAGATTCTCCTTCAACTCCAGCGAAGAGTGTGGAATTTGGCTTAGTCTCAACAGTGTTCCATCCCATGTGCGGCAATATTGTTGCATTCAATCGAGAAATTTCGCCCTCCCAAATTCCAACACCATCATGAGCTCCACCGTCGGAATGCTCCAGGCCTTTCGAGAAAAGAATCTGCATTCCAATGCATATGCCCAAAGTAGGGCGTTCTAGTTCCTTTCTTTTGCGAATAATGTGCGCACCATCGATAGCATTCAAACCTTTCATACAGGCAGAAAATGCACCGACACCTGGCACTACTAAACCATTGGCTTCGATTGCTTTATTGAAATCCGAGGTTAGAAAAACATTATCTGAGGCTGTTGCAAATGCCCGTTCTGCCGAACGAAGATTTCCGGAACCATAATCAAGAATCGCGATCAAAGAGAACCTTTTGTCGATGGGATACCTGATACGCGGCCATCGAGTGAAACAGCATCACGAAGTGCACGCGCAACTGCTTTGAATTGCGCTTCAAAAACATGGTGCGCATTTCGACCTTCGAGCACTCGAATATGTAGAGCTATATGTGCCTCTGCAACAATTGATTCCCAAATATGTTTGCCAAGTGTTGTGTCAAATGTTCCAATGAGTTCGACAATTTCTGGTTGACGATGAACTAGGTATGCTCGACCTGAAAGATCTACCGCTGCTTGTACGAGAACTTCATCGAGAGGGACCATCGAATCACCAAAGCGACGAATTCCAGCTTTATCACCGAGTGCTTCACGCAGTGCTTGTCCAAATGCAAGGGCGGTATCTTCAACGCTGTGGTGTGAGTCAACATCGATATCACCAGTTGTCTTGATTGTTAGATTGAAACCGGAATGCTTACCAAGTTGAGACATCATGTGATCGAAGAACGGAACCCCCGTATCAACAGAGATGCTTCCATCTCCATCGAGATTTAGTTCTACGAGAACATGGGACTCTTTAGTTTTACGTTCTACTCTGGCTTTTCTCATAACTGCTCTCCCGTTTTCTGCGAAACAATCTGTGCTAAAGCTTCTATAAAAAGATTATTTTCGGCTTCATTGCCGATTGTCACTCTGAGATAACCCGATAATCCCACATCGCGAATAAGAATGCCTCGATCAAGCATTGCTTGCCATAATTGTGGCGCACTCTGCGCAAAACCAGAAAATAGAACGAAGTTAGCGCTGCTAGGAATGGATGAGAGTCCAAGACCAGTCAAGGCCTTTACTACTCGCTCGCGCTCCGAAATCAAGGTCGTGACACTGGATAAGAGTTCCTTACGAAAATCCAAGGCTACGACTGCAGCTCCTTGAGTCAGTGCACTGAGGTGGTATGGCAAGCGAACGAGTGACATGGCATCGACAATTTTTGAATCTCCCACTAGGTAACCGACACGGGCTCCTGCAAATGCAAACGCTTTACTCATCGTTCGAATTACAACGAGGTGAGGATTTTCTTCAATCAAGGATACCGACGAGACCTTTTGTGAGAATTCTGCATATGCCTCATCAACGATGAGAAGGCCACCAACGGAGGCGACTGCTTTGGATAATGCAAGAATATCTTTGATTGCTATTGCATCACCAGTGGGATTATTTGGGGTCGTAATAAAAGTAAGTCGAGGTTTAAATTCTTTGACTTGAATCAATGCACGATCGATATTGAAAGTGAGATCGTTATTTCGTGCCCCATCAATCCATTCAACAGAAGTTACCTTAGCGATAAGCGGGTGCATTGAATAAGAAGGAGTAAAGCCGAGGGCCTTACCGCCTGAGAATGCAAGGAATACTGATTGCAAAATCTCATTACTTCCATTTGCTGCCCACACTTGATTTTGTGAAAAATTTGTCCCTGATAATTCATTGACGAAATTAGCAAGTGCGCCACGCAAAAGAACTGCGTCACGATCTGGATATCTGTTGAGAGTTGCACTCACTTCTGCAAGTTTGGCGGCAATGGCAGCCTGTAATTTTGGTGATGGCGGGAATGGGTTTTCATTAGTGTTCATTGCCGCTTGTGATGGAACTTGCGGAGCACCATACGGACTCAGTGCTTGTAAGTCGCTGCGAAGGGGTAACCACGATGGCCATTGCGCCGTCACGAAAGTTCCTCAAATCTTGCCGACATTGCTTCACCGTGCGCAGGTAGATCTTCCGAATTCGCAAGAGTGATAACTGTTGAAGCGATATCAGTAAATGCTTTTTTGTCATATTCAATGAAATGAATTCCACGAAGAAATGTTTGCACAGATAAACCGCTTGAGTGACAGGCGCATCCACCGGTTGGTAGAACGTGATTAGAGCCAGCCGAATAGTCACCCAGTGAGACCGGAGAATAACGCCCGATAAAAACGGCTCCCGCATTTCGAATCTTTTTCGCAACGGTAGACGCATGAGCGGTTTGAATTTCTAAGTGTTCTGCAGCGTAGGCATTGATTACATCGAGTCCTTGGTCAATCGAATCGACAATCGCAATTGCTGATTGAATACCACTGAGCGCAGTTTCTATTCTTTGCGCATGCTTTGTCCGAGGAACCCGAAGTGCCAATTCTTTCTCAACGCCTTGTGCTAGCTCCAAGGAATCCGTCACAAGTACAGC
Organism: Actinomycetota bacterium; assembly: GCA_947451045.1. Lineage (GTDB taxonomy): Bacteria > Actinomycetota > Actinomycetes > Nanopelagicales > Nanopelagicaceae > Planktophila. Next base: position 19,932 of record CANFXM010000007.1, read on the forward strand.
TGCGGCAATGGTGTCATGCTCTGCTTGGCTAATCAGGTCTGCAGCAACATCACTAGCAATGGCAGTTGAATCAGCAAGAATCGCAATCTCCGTTGGTCCTGCTTCTGAATCAATGCCAACAATTCCTCTCAGAGCACGCTTTGCTGCGGCGACATAAATATTTCCGGGTCCAGTAACCATGTCACATTTTTCGCAAAGGTCGCGCATTCCATATGCAAAAAGTGCAATTGCTTGCGCTCCCCCAACTGCATAAACCTCATAAATGCCAAGCAAGGCGCACGCAGCCAAAATTGTTGGGTGCGGAAAGCCGCCAAAATCTTTTTGAGGAGGAGATGCAACAGCAATACTTTTTACCCCAGCAATTTGTGCGGGAATTACATTCATCATCACAGAACTTGGATAAACCGCGCGCCCACCAGGAACATAGAGGCCAACGCGATCAACGGGAATCCAACGCTCGAGAACTGTTCCGCCATCTACTACGGTTGTAACTTTTTCATCTCTGCGTTGATCATTATGAACTTTCGTGATTCGCGTAATTGATAGCTCGAGTGCGCTTCGAACAGCTGGATCAAGTTGCGCGAGTGCATCTTCGATAACTTTTTGAGGAACTCGAATGGATGCTGGTGCGATCCCATCAAATTCTTGGGCAAGAGCAATGAGGTCACTTTCATTGCCATGTTTTACTCTATGTAAAATTGGTTCAATCAGAGTCATCGCTTGAGCAACATCCATGCTCGCACGAGGCAGCGCCTCTTGGTATTGAGATTTTGTAAGCGAGCGTCCGCGCAGGTCAACGGTACGAATCATTGTCTTATTGTAGAGGTTGAGATTAAAGAGTTGCGCGCTATTAAATAGTGACGAGGCAGGCTGGGCCCAATATTGACTTGAGATCTGCGCTCAGACTCGGTGATGCGGTGATGAGGGCATCGACTTTCATTATTGTCTTTGCGCCGTTGTCATCAAGATGCAGATGTACCTCACGCTTTCCAGGGTGGGTGCGCAATATCTCTTTCATCCGCTCGACTATTGGGGGCGTACATTGATTGATAGGCATCGAAATAACAAGTGGTCCAGAGGGGCCGCGAGAAATATCTGGCATTGCCATTTCGACAGCCGTAAATCGCAACTGTTCTTCTCGGCGATCGACGCGACCGCGAATAGTGACAATTCGATCTTCGGTAAGTGACATTGCATATTGGATATAAGTTTTCGAAAAGAAAAGTGCCTCAACCGAACCTTCTAGATCTTCAATTGTTACAACTGCCCAGGAAGCTCCCTGTCTTGTAACTTTGCGAGTAACACTTGTAATCAAGCCGCCGACCGTCACCATTGATTCATGGGTGGCACCTTCTTCAACAAGTTCACTAATTGTCATATCCGTATTTGCGCGCAAGATATGTTCTACACCAAGTAATGGATGATCAGATACATAGAGTCCAAGCATTTCGCGCTCATAACTCAGAAGCATTGCCTTTTCCCATTCCCCTGTAGGAATTTCAATATCGAGTCCAGCAACTGCGGTAACAGTTTCACCGCCAAATAAATCAAATTGACCAATCGCCTCAGCACGCTTTGTTTCAATAATGGAATCAATTGCCTCTAGATAAATAGACATCAAGCCTTTTCGAGTCGCGCCAAGTGAACCAAAGGCTCCGCCCTTGATCAGAGATTCAATTGTCTTCTTATTACATACGGCAACATCTACCTTTGCTAAGAAATCACCAAATGAGGCGTAGCGCCCTTTAGATTCGCGAGCCAACTTAATAGAGGCAACAACTCCTTCACCTACATTTCGAATTGCAGCTAAACCAAATCGAATATCTTTACCGCGCGGTGTGTATTCGGCATTTGATTCATTGACATCAGGTGGTAGAACTTGAATTCCCATGCGTCGACATTCACTGAGATAAAGCGCTGACTTATCTTTATCATCGCGAACACTTGTGAGAAGTGCTGCCATATATTCAGTTGGATAATTAGCTTTGAGATAAGCGGTCCAGTAAGAAACCATTCCATAACCAGCGCTGTGAGCACGATTGAATGCGTAATCCGAGAATGGAATAAGAACTTCCCACAGACGAGTAATGGCTGCGCTAGAAAAACCATTTTCTTTCATTCCTGCTTCAAAGGGAACGTATTCTTTATCGAGAATCTCTTTATTCTTTTTACCCATAGCTTTGCGCAATAAATCTGCGCGACCTAGAGAGAAGCCAGCAACCTTTTGTGCAATTGCCATTACTTGTTCTTGATAAACAATGAGGCCGTAAGTGTCACCCAGGATTTCATCGAGTGGTTTGAGTAATTCAGGATGAATTGGTTCTACCGGTTTGCGACCATTTTTACGGTCGGCATAGTTATTGTGCGCATTTTCACCCATTGGTCCTGGGCGATAAAGGGCTATTACCGCAGAAATATCTTGAAATGAATCAGGTGAGAGCGATCGCAAGAGTGCGCGCATCGGTCCACCGTCGAGTTGAAAAACTCCTAACGTATCTCCACGCGATAAAAGTTGATATGTCTTGAGATCATCAAGGGTTAGATCTTCAAGTACAACGTCAATACCTTGATTAGCTTTTATGTTGAGCAGGCAATCATCGAGGACAGAAAGGTTTCGTAGCCCGAGAAAATCCATCTTAAGCAGACCAATTGATTCGCAGGCACCCATATCGAATTGCGTAATAATTGCGCCATCAGCTTCGCGACGATGAATAGGAATGACGTCGAGTAGTGGTTCGCGCGAAAGAATTACGCCGGCAGCATGAACTCCCCATTGTCGTTTGAGTCCTTCGAGGCCGCGCGCAGTATCTACTACTTTTTTTGAATCTGGATCGCTCTCATAGAGTGTTCTAAATTCTCCAGCTTCAGAATATCTTTCATCCTTTGAATCAAAAACTCCGGCCAAAGAAATATCTTTTCCCATAACAGATGGTGGAAGGGCTTTAGTTAACTTTTCACCAATGACATATGGGTAACCAAGAACGCGGGTTGAATCCTTGATAGCCTGCTTTGATTTAATAGTTCCGTAGGTGATGATCTGCGCAACTCTGTCTTCACCATATTTTTCTGTGGCATAGCGAATCATTTCGCTGCGTCGACGCTCGTCAAAGTCCAAGTCAATATCTGGCATAGAAATACGTTCCGGATTCAGGAATCGTTCAAAGAATAAACCGTGCACTAATGGATCAAGACCCGTTATACCGAGGGCGTAGGCCACAAGTGAACCCGCAGCAGATCCACGACCTGGACCAACACGAATTCCAACCTTTTTTGCATGTGCAACTAAGTCAGCGACAACGAGGAAGTAGCCGGGAAATCCCATCTTCTCCATAACGCCAAGTTCATATGCAAGTCGTTCTTTGTATTGACCTGGAAAATTTTCGCCAAGGCGTACTTTCAAACCTCGTTCAGATTCTTTTACAAGCCAAGAGTCTTCACTCTCCCCCTCAGGGACAGTGAACTGCGGAAGTAAATTTTCGCCTTCGCGCAATTTCACATCACAGCGCTCTGCAATCAATAAAGTGTTATCGCAAGCTTCTGGTAACTCTTTGAAAAGTTCACGCATCTGTGCTGGCGTCTTGAGGTAGAACTCATCATTTTCAAATTTGAATCGTTTGGGATCGGCAAGCGTTGAACCCGATTGCACACAGAGAAGGGCCTCATGTGAAGGAGCATCTGAATTGAATGTGTAGTGAAGGTCATTTGTTGCTAGAAGTGGCAGGCCAAGCTCCTTGCCTAATTTTAAGAGATCGGCTTTGACTCGAGTTTCGATTTCTATTCCATGATCCATGAGTTCAAGAAAGAAATTTTCCTTGCCAAAAATATCTCGGAGTTCACTTGCCGCCCGGATTGCCTCTTTATAAGCACCCATGCGAAGACGAGTTTGAATTTCACCACCTGGGCAGCCAGTCGTTGCAATGAGCCCAGTTGAATACTGTGCAAGTAGTTCGCGATCCATACGAGGCTTGTAGTAATAACCTTCCAGAGATGCAAGGGATGAGAGTCGAAATAAATTATTGAGCCCCTGATTATTTTCAGCGAGAATTGTCATGTGCGTATATGCACCGCCACCTGAAACATCATCTTCGCCACCATCGGCCCATTTGACTCGCTTTTTTTCAAAGCGCGACTCGGGTGCGACGTAGGCTTCAATTCCGATAATCGGTTTGACGCCAACTTTTTTTGCCTGTTTATAAAAATCAAATGCCCCAAATACATTTCCATGATCAGTCATTGCGATAGCAGGCATCTCTTGACGCGCAACCTCAGTTACTAAATCGCCAACACGAGCAGCGCCATCGAGCATTGAATACTCAGTATGGACGTGGAGGTGGACAAAAGATTGCGATGACATGATGAGCGAGATTAGTCCTTACGGAAGTACTGCGTCAGAAAGCAACGCCAATGAGGCTACGAGATCAGCAGGGTAGGGTGCTTCAAATCTCATATCTTGACCAGTAACAGGATGCTTAAAATGTAATTCTTTAGCATGAAGCCATGGTCGAGACATCGCAAGACTCGCAGCTAAGACTGGATCGGCTCCGTATGTCATATCGCCAACTAGTGGGTGATTGAGTGCTGAGAAATGAACTCGAATCTGATGCGTACGCCCAGTTTCTAATTCCACTTGTGCAAGTGAGACTCCACGATAAAACTCAATCACTTCATAATGCGTAATTGATGGCTTGCCTTGCGCAACAACTGCAAAACGATGATCTTCTTTTGGATGACGATCTATTGGTGCATCGATGGTCCCAGTTGTTGGATCCATGTGTCCTTGAATAAGTGCATGATAAATTTTTTCAACACTGCGATCGCGAAATGCTTCTTTGAGAACACTAAATGCTCGATCGCTTTTTGCCACAATCATGAGACCGCTTGTACCAACATCGAGGCGATGCACGATTCCTTGACGCTCTGCTGGTCCACTCGTTGACACTGTGTAACCCGCTGCCATCAAAGCGCCAACAACTGTTGGGCCCGTCCAACCTGGACTTGGATGAGCTGCGCAACCCACTGGTTTATCGATGACAATAATGTCATCGTCATCGAATACAACACGTAATCCATCAAGTGGAGTGAGAGGAATCGGTACTGCATTTATCTGAGCAGGCATGAGTACTTCAATAATTTGGCCCGCTTCAACTCGAGCTGATTTTTGCATCGGTTCGCCATTTGTTGTGATGTCGCCATCATCGAGGAGGCGTACTACCGAAGTCCGAGAAAGTCCTAGAACGCGTGTTAGAGCGCTATCGATTCGCTCTCCTGCAACGCCCTCGGGTACGGAAAGAGTTCGTAATTCTCGTGACATTTCTAAACTCCAGGCTGATCTGGTCGATTATCGCCTTGGGTGATCGGCGCGATATTGCGCGCTGAAAGGACGATTGCGATTCCAGCTGCCACAACAATAGCGCTATCTGCAATATTAAATATTGGCCAATGCGGAAGCTCTATCCAGTCGATGACATGTCCGCGTAAGAAACCAGGGGAACGAAATATGCGATCACTGAGATTTCCAAGAATTCCGCCTAGAAGTAATCCCAACAAGAGTGCCCAGCCGCGATGCGCTATTCGGGGAGCAAAGTAAGCAATGATGGCGATTACACCAATTGCAAAAAATGAAAATACCAAAGTTGCGCCTGTCGCAAAACTAAATGCAGCACCTGAATTTCTAACAAAAGTTAGCTTGAGGAATGAGCCCAGAATTCGAATTGAATCACGAGTGGATAAATAAGAGACCGCCCAGCCTTTTGTGACGCTATCGAGCAGAAAGACTATCCATGCGCACAAGTAAAGCGAGCGCCAATGTTTGTGAGTTGCGGGGCGCAAAATTAGCGCCGTTCTTCCTTCTGCTTGCAAAGCATGCAGAGAGTTGCACGTGGAAATACCTGCAGGCGCGCTTTACCGATTACATTTCCGCACTCTTCGCATTTTCCATATGTCTTATTATCAATTCGCTCAAGTGCGCGCTCTGTTTGTAGAACCATTTCACGTGCATTGATTACTAGTGACATTTCGTGCTCACGTTCAAAAGTCTTAGTTCCAGCATCGGCTTGATCATCGCCTGAGCCTTCACCTGATTCTTTGATGAGGGAATCCATTTCAGCCTCAACGAGTGTGAGTTCATTTTCAAGGCGTTGAAGATCTTTAGCAACTTCTGCGCGTATCGCTTTTAATTCAGCGGCGCTCCATGGTGATTCGTTATCGCTAACGACCACTGGCTTTGGTGCACTCTTGATGGGTTTGAGGGGTGCAATCTTCTTTCCAGTCTTTACTGGACGTGGGGGTGGTGGCATCACTAGGCGACGCTCTTCAATGACGGGTGCAACAACTGGGGCGGTGATTGTTGAAACGCTTACTGTCTGCGATTTCTCATCAACGGTCAGCGTTGTCTTTGAAGGAAAAGGACGACCCGGGGCTTTTTTTACGGGAATACTCTTTACTGCGCTCTTCTTTGCAGCAGCTTTCTTAGCTGGAGCTTTTTTAGCAGGCGCCTTTTTAGCTACCGCCTTCTTCGCAGGAGTTTTTTTCGTAGGCGCTTTCTTGGCCACGCTCTTTTTCACTGGGGCGCTTTTCTTTGGCATGGCGCGCACCTTATGCGTAATTCGGGCATCACACCAACTTCGCCACGAGGAATTAGCACTCTTGATGCTCTAGACTCCTCTTCAATCACATATTGAGCGTTGACGGGGCTATCACCTCACGAGTTCGTTGGAAGAGTTGGAGCCAGAGCGCTTCGAGGTAGAACCAACAGTGGTTGTAATAAGAGGTATCGAGTAATCGGTACAAGGCGGGTGGTACCGCGAGTTGGCCAGAAAAAGATGGTCAGTTCGTCCCTCCAGTTCCATATGTCGGAGCTATCTGGAGGATTTTTTTATGTCATTTCGTGCGATACCAGCATCGATAGATCTGCCTGCAATGGAACATTCAATTTTAAAATTTTGGGAAGAGAATGCAATCTTTCAAGAGAGCATCAAAGCTCGAGCTAACGCACAATCGTGGACATTTTATGAAGGTCCACCGACTGCAAACGGTTTACCTGGAACCCACCATATTGAAGCGCGTGTTTTCAAAGATGTCTTCCCTCGCTTTCAAACTATGAAAGGCAAACTCGTAGAACGTAAAGCGGGTTGGGATTGTCATGGTTTGCCGGTAGAGATTGCAGTTGAAAAGGAACTTGGTTTTACCGGTAAAGGCGATATTGAAAAATATGGAATTGCGCCCTTCAATGATAAATGTCGCGAATCGGTGACACGACACGTTGATGCATTTTCAAACATGACACATCGAATGGGTTTCTGGGTGGATTTTGATCAGGCTTATTGGACGATGGCCCCTGAATATGTTGAGAGCGTTTGGTGGAGCCTGAAAGAAATTTGGAAAAAAGGTTTACTAGTTCAAGACCATCGCGTTGCGCCATATTGCCCGCGCTGTGGAACTGGATTATCTGATCACGAATTAGCTCAAGGTTACGAAAGCGTTGTAGATCCCTCTGTCTATGTTCGTTTTCCCATTACTTCGGGCGAACTCAGCGAATTAGGTGCATCTCTACTTGTATGGACTACAACTCCTTGGACTCTAGTCTCAAATACTGCAATTGCCGTACACCCCGAAGTTGAATATGTTCTGGTTCAAGTAACCCATGAAGATAAAGTTGAACTTCTTGTAGTAGCTAAAGAATTGCAATCTTGCCTCACCGGGAAAGTAAAGATTCTCAAAACAGTTCTGGGTAAAGAATTAGAACGTACAACCTATAAGCGCCCATTTGATTACATAGAAATTCCCGATTCACATTACGTTGTTTTAGCAACATATGTAACGACTGAAGATGGAACTGGACTTGTGCACCAATCCCCCGCATTCGGTGCAGATGACTTACAGGTATGCCGTGCCTATGGATTGCCTGTTGTAAATCCTGTTGCACCTGATGGAACTTTTCTTCCAGAAGTTCCAGTTGTAGGAGGACTATTTTTTAAAGATGCAGATAAGCCGCTAGTAAAAGAATTGCGTGCTTCCGGTCTCCTCTATAAGCACCAACCATACGAACACCAATATCCCCATTGTTGGCGCTGCCACACAGCACTTATCTATTACGCACAACCATCGTGGTACATCCGCACAACTTCGATTAAGGATGCCCTTATTCGTGAAAATCAAAATACAGACTGGCACCCAGAAACAATCAAAGATGGTCGTTACGGAGATTGGCTCAATAACAATATTGATTGGGCGCTTTCTCGTAATCGCTATTGGGGTACTCCGCTTCCAATATGGCGTTGTGAAAATAAACATGAAATATGTATTGCATCATTAGCCGAACTTGGAGAATTAGCTGGAACAAACCTTTCTAATTTAGATCCCCATCGCCCTTTCGTCGATGACATCTTCTTTCCATGTGCTGAGTGCAACGAAACTATGACTCGTATTCCTGAAGTTATCGATTGCTGGTATGACTCAGGTGCAATGCCATTTGCACAGTGGGGCTACCCTCACAAAGAAGGTTCGGTCGAAAAATTCAAGAAGGCATATCCGGCGGATTTTATTGCTGAAGCAATTGATCAAACACGTGGTTGGTTCTACACACTAATGACTATTGGAACATTGGTCTTCGATAAGAGTTCATATTCGACCGTGCTGTGTTTAGGACACATCCTTGATGAGGATGGTCGGAAAATGAGCAAGCACCTTGGAAATGTGCTGGAACCTATTTCATTGATGGAACAACATGGTGCCGATGCCATTCGTTGGTACATGCTTGCAGCTGGTTCTCCATGGGCTGCACGCCGTGTTGGCCATACTGCAATTAATGATGCATTGCGTAAAACATTGCTCACCTATTGGAATACGGTTTCATTCCATGCTCTCTACGCACATGCTGCGCAATTTGAACTCTCACTTTCCCCTTCCGTCTCTGATCGTCCATTGATGGATAAATGGATAATTTCAGAACTCAATCTCTTGATACAAGAAGTTGACGCTGCATATTCAGACTTCGATTCTCAGCGAGCAGGTAAAGAGCTGGCTCGCTTTATCGATGATCTCTCTAACTGGTATGTCCGTCGCTCACGCAGACGTTTCTGGGATGGCGACGCAAGTGCCTTAGCCACATTGCATGAATGCCTCAGAGTCCTTACGCAATTGCTTGCACCGATGGTTCCATTTATTACAGAACAGGTCTGGCAAGAATTAGTTCGTCCGACAGATTCGAAGGCTGCTCAATCAGTTCACCTTAGCGATTTCCCAATTTCCGACATCACACTCATAGATGAGAAACTCCGAGCTGAGGTCTCACTCACAAAACGTATCGTTGAATTAGGCAGAGCAGCTCGCGCTGAATCTGGTGTGAAGATTCGTCAACCACTTTCAAGAGCTCTCATAGCTGCAAGTGGTTGGGCTTCTCTACCAACAGCGATGCGCGAACAAATTGCAGATGAACTCAATGTCATTGTGCTCGAAGATATTGCCGATGCCGATGGAGATCTGGTGGACATCTCGATAAAAGCCAATTTCCGAACATTAGGAACAAAATTTGGTGGAGCTGTTCAAGAAATTGCAAAAGCAATTGCACAAGTAGATGCCACGCAATTGGTTCGCACTCTTAGAACTCAAGGAAAGAGTTCAATTTCCTTAGGCGAAAAATCTTGGGAAATTTCTTTGGAAGATTTAGCCATAACAGAGGTTCCAAAAAGTGGCTGGATGGTCGCTACTCATGATGGCGAAAGTGTTGCACTTGATCTTGAACTCACACCGACCCTTATTGCCGCCGGAAATGTTCGAGAAGTAATTCGACTGATTCAGGAGCGTCGCAAAAGCGATGGCTTTGATATTTCCGATCGAATCGAAATTTCTTGGAATGCCAATGATGTCGTAGCCGCTGCTGTATTAGCCGATATCGAACATATCAAGGATGAAGTACTCGCATTAGTAATGCTTCACGATGGCACGTTACCAATTGCTGAAAATGAACTGGGTATGTCGTTAGAACTTAAAAAGATTTTGTAGCGCTTTAGAGTGATCCAACTAGTGGAATCAATAGTTGGATTGCAAAAAAGAGGACAATGAAAGATAGATCTAAACTCACTGCGCCAATTCGCAGAGGCGGAATAAATCTGCGTACAAATCCCATCGGCTTATCAGTGATGGCGTAAACAGCTTCAACTAAATAAAGCACGGGACCACGTGGACGCCAATTCCTGGCAAACATTCGGATGTAATCCAGTATCAAGCGCGCCAAAAGAGCCATCAAAAATATTTGGAGTACGGCAACTAAAATAGAACCAATATGAAACATTAGTTCTGATTAAAGAAACTTGCTTGAGCGGCTGCAGATTTATCTTCTGAGCTCACTGAAACATTTGCGGGTGAGAGTAAGAAAACTTTCTTTGTTACTCGCTCGATTGTTCCATTGAGACCAAATGCAAGGCCGCTAGCAAAATCAATGAGACGTGTACATGCAGCCTCATCCATATCAGTGAGATTGATAATGACTGGATTACCTTGACGATAATGCTCGCCAATAGTCCGTGCCTCATTATAAAAACGTGGATGCAATGTAATGATGCGATCCAATACCGGAAGGTCGAGTTGTGGTGCAGCAACAGCGGTGCTCATTGTTTGCACAGAATTTACTGAACGCCCTTCGCGTGTCTTGATGCGAACATCAGGAACGCGCGCTGCTTCTTGAGCAGCAATAGGGGTATCAAATTCAGGGTCATCCATCAACCCGAGGTAGTTTGCGACACGTCGCATTGCATTAGCCATGTGTAAAAGGTTACAACGCAGGCGTGCGCGAACCGAGGATTGAGCTGCCTAGGCGTATATGTGTCGCGCCATGATGTATCGCACTTTCGTAGTCATTACTCATCCCTGCCGAAAGTGCTTTTGCTTGCGGATATCTACCTGAAAAATCATTATGTATCACTGCTAATTGCTCGAATGCACTATCGGGTTCGACCCCCAACGGAGCCACGGCCATAAGTCCCATCAGTTTCAAACCTGGTGACTTGAGCACACAATCTGCCAATGGGGGCAGAAATTTTGGTAGAACTCCCCCGCGACCCTCGGCTCCATCCAGGGATACCTGTATAAAAATTCCAAGCGGATCTGCGACTCGTTGCGCGCACAGTCCTGCAATTTTTTCGCAATGCTCAAGTGAATCCAATGAATGAATAAAGCTAGCCCACGCAGTTATTGATTTTAATTTCTTGCTCTGTATCTGTCCTTGAAAATGCCAATGTCCAGAGACCTGAGTTGATTTAGCAGCTCCTTCGCTATCTCTATTTTCACCAAATTGCGTCAAGCCTAATTCGCACAGTAATACTGCATCGCTAATGGGAAAAGTTTTCGTAACTGCGATGAGTTCGATCTCTGATGATTTACGACCTACAGAACGGGCACTGTTTTCTATTCGTTCACGAACGTGCGAAAGGTTCTGTGCAATTTCCTCTTTTCGACTCATCACAGCGCAATAACTCCCAACGTTCTACCCGTTATCCCATCTCGACGATAAGAAAAATGATCCATACTCTCTACGGTGCAAACTTGCGAAGTTTGAACATTGACTCCGTGGACAGTCAATTCATCTGATAGTGCGCGGGCTAGATCTAGTGAAAATGTATCTTCAATGGTCTTTGACGCACTCAACGGATACAGGCTAATTACCTCATGGTAGATATCTTCAGATACTTCATAGCAACGTCCACAGATGTGGGGCCCAATCCACGCCGTGAAATTTTCTCCACCGAGATTCTTCATCTCACTTATTACGTTGAGCGAAATTTTGTTGAGCAGTCCTTTTCTTCCAACATGGACAGCGGCAACAACTCCGCTTGCATGAATAAGTAACGGGATGCAATCAGCTACCTGCACCGCCAATGACAGACCGGGTGCGGTGGTAATAAGGGCGTCACACGTAGGTTGCTCAGATGTTGTTGCATCGACAATAACAAATTGATCACCGTGGACTTGATTCATAAAAATTGTCGGGCCTAAACGTGAAATGAGCGCCTGTCGATTATTGGCAACTGCGGCTGGATCATCACCCACATGATTACCGAAATTGAGAAAGTCATAGGGCGGCGCACTTACACCACCATATCTATCCGTAAAGAGAGTGAACAAGTACCCCTACTTCATAAAGTCAGGAATATCGATCTCGTCTTCAGCAACGAGCTCTTCAAAAGTGACTCTCCTCTTAGGAGTGAACTCTTCTTCTGCCTCCATCGCAAATGAGATTGGATCATTTGCAGCAATGGGATCGGCAACACCGTTGAGTGAGGCTGCATTGATAACAGGCATTGCTACGCGCTTAGGCTCGCCTCCTTCAAAACCAGCGGCAACAACGGTAATGCGTACTTCATCACCTAGAGCATCATCGATAGTTGTACCAAAGATAAATTTCGCATCTGGGTGAACTGCGCTTTGTACTAATTCACATGCTTCATTTACTTCGAATAATCCGAGATCTGAACCACCGGAGACTGAAAGCAGTACTCCCATTGCACCATCTATCGAAGCTTCCAGCAGTGGACTTGAAATTGCGAGCTCGGCTGCACGGATTGCTCTATTTTCTCCTCTGGCAGAACCAATTCCCATGAGCGCTGATCCTGCACCTGACATAACAGCTTTAACGTCAGCAAAATCAAGATTAATTAATCCCGGTTGTGTAATTATTTCTGTGATTCCTTGAACACCCGAGAGCAGAACTTGATCTGCACTCTTGAAGGCGTCAGCCAAAGTTATGTTGCGATCTGAAATGGCGAGAAGTCGATCGTTAGGAATAACAATTAATGTGTCAACCTCTGCGCGCAAATTTTCAATTCCAATATCAGCTTGCGCTGAACGAAGTTTTGCTTCAAAGGAAAATGGTCGAGTTACAACACCAATTGTTAGTGCACCAATTTCACGAGCAATCTTTGCAACAACAGGTGCAGCACCAGTTCCTGTTCCTCCGCCTTCACCTGCGGTAACAAAAACCATATCTGCACCGCGTAACATCTCTTCAATATCATCTGCATGATCCAAGGCCGCTTCACGTCCTTTTTCTGGATCCATTCCTGCGCCTAAACCTTTAGTTGTTTTACGACCAATATCTAATTTCACGTCAGCATCACTCATTAACAAATGTTGTGCATCTGTATTAATTGCAATGAACTCAACACCTTTGAGACCAACATCAATCATTCGATTAATTGCATTGACTCCACCGCCACCGATACCAACAACTTTGATGACAGCTAAATAATTTTGTGGTGAAGCCACGTTTATCCTCCTTGGGAACAATAACCCTCAAGTTGAGAATTACTGTTCATATTTACTCGTGAGGTGAACGTAAAGCGAGAAGGGCAAGTAAGCAAACACCGACTCGAATTTTTTTTATATTTCTATCAGAGCGCTATTTTACAATGGGGGCATGTGGTGCAGAAAGATCAATAGAAATAATTTTTGAATTCTCCGGTAATGAAATAATTGCTCGGTAAACCTTTATCTTTAGCGCCAAATCGCTAGCACTTCCCCATGTCAGGAGAAGAGTTTTTGAGCCAGCTCTGACTTTGATAGTAAATGAGTCTTGATTTATTGCACTGACTTGTACGACCTGACTTTGAAAATCTTGAGGTAATTTTGTAAAGAGATTGATTGCAGAGAGACCATTATCTGGCGACTTTGCTTGAACTATCGGAAGGCTGGAAGATGGGCTCCCCGCAAGTTCGAAGATTATGCCTTCACTGTCTATGTATTTGCCGTCATAGATTGCAAGTGGGATTCGCGGGGTAATCGCTATCTTGACATGGCCATTGAGCCAATTTCTACTGACACGCGACTTCTTTATCCAATGAGGACGAGATATCTGAGCCGATGATGCTCGAGGTTCAACACGGGCCAATTTTTCTCCGATATAGATTCCACTTGCACTCTTGATCGATTGCTGACTTTGCGTATCACTTACGCCTACAATTTCTAAAGTGGAAACCGTGAAAGCACTTGACCAAGCAAGAAGATAAACAATTCCCACAAAAAGAAGCAACAAAATAGGGATAACTATTTTTCGATTCATTCATTCTCGCTGAAACGTTTATAAAGTCCCTCAACAATGATGGGCGCTAACGAACTTACATCTCCCGCACCCAATGTAAGAATTACATCACCAGGCTTTGCGTCCTCAATCAATGATTGCGTTGCATCGATAAAATTGGGAATAAATTCGCCATTCTTCATTTGATCTACAATAAGTTGAGCACTTATACCTTTGATGGCAGTCTCACTCGCAGCATAGATTTCCAATAGAACTGCTCTGTCAGCACGATCTAATACTTTTGCAAATTCAGTAATAAAAGCTTTCGTTCTGGAATACCTATGTGGTTGAAAAATTACAATGACGCGACCATCACCTGCAAAACGTCGAGCAGCCTCCAGAGTGGCCGCTATCTCTGTCGGATGATGTCCATAATCATCGACGACGCGTATACCGTGAACAGTTCCAATGAGTTCAAAGCGCCGACCAGTGCCTTGAAAAGTTCCCAGTCCTTCGAGAATGGAATTTGCATCTAAATCTAAAGACAAACCCATGGCGACTACAGAAACTGCATTGAGCACGTTATGGTGGCCAGGAACGCGTAGCTCCAACTTTCCTAAACTCTTTCCTCGCCAAATAACGCGTGAGCGAGAGCCCATTGGTAAAAGCTCAATCTGATCTACCAAAAGGTCAGAGCCTGAAGTAGTTCCATATGAAACCCTACTTATTTCTGAATGCGCCTCTCCTAATGCTCGAGAGCCAGCATCATCGTTACAGAAAACAAGGCAACCCTGTGGATTTATCGTTTGAACAAAGCTATTGAAGGCATCTACAACTGATTCGGGAGTGGCAAAAAAATCAACATGATCGTGTTCGACATTTGTAACTATTGCGGCGAATGGATGGTATTCAACAAAGGAGCCATCTGATTCGTCAGCCTCTGCTACAAAAAGTGATCCAGTTCCTTTGTGAGCATTCGAACCTGATGCTGTAATCGTTCCCCCAATAGCAAATGAAGGATCCAAACCACAGGATTGAAGAGCCACGGCCATCATGGACGAAGTAGTGGTTTTTCCATGTGTACCTGCAACAGCGATGCTTTTGGATTCTGACATTAAGATTGAAAGTAATTGTGCTCGCGAAAGAATTTCTAATCCCAATTCTTTAGCCCTAGCAAGTTCGACATTGTTGCTTGTGATTGCGGTAGAAAAAACAACAACCTCCGACCCATCAACATGTTTTGCATCATGGGTTACATCTATATGTGCACCTAGAACTCGTAGTGCAGTTACTACAGAGGAATCTTTGGCATCTGACCCGCTGACATTAAATCCCTCCGAGAGTGCTATCCGCGCAAGGCCACTCATTCCGGCGCCACCGATGCCGATGAAATGTATTCGTTTTCCGCGAAGAGAATGCATACGCGTGGCCATCACGATGTAGTTGCCATCGCGTGTTCCATCAAACTTACAATCTTCTCTGTTGCCAACAATTCGTATTCATCTCCATCGATAGCTGCGCGTGAAGATTTCTCCATGAGCCTCTTTAAATTAGCAACTAAATACTCAGGAGTAAAATATTTCTGGTCAATTACTTCTGCCCTACCTTGTTGCACTAAATCTTGAGCATTCAAAAATTGCTCACCGTTTCCAATTGGTAATGGTATGAAAAGAGCAAAGCGTCCGAGAGTTCGAAATTCGCTACATGTGACAGCGCCACTGCGTGCAATGACCAGATCGGCTGCTAAGTAAGCATCATTCATATAATCGACATACGGTACTGGAGAATAATTCGCCTTCACATCCGGCAAACGATTCGACTTTCCTACTGAGTGCAGTATGGAGACATTCTCAGATATTAATGAGTCTAATGATTGTGCAATCACTTTATTGATGGCAACGGAGCCTTGCGAGCCTCCCATGATGAATATCAACTTCTTATCTATCTCAAAGCCAAGTCTCTGCTTAGCTCTTTCTCTGGATGCTTTCCAATCTTTCTGCGAATTATGAAAACTCTCGATAATATTTATTTTCAATGGTAAACCTGTGATTAAGGCTGAAGAAAATCTTCCCTTTTCAATGCTTTGGGTACATGCTAAAAATGGTGTGAAATAAGAACCCAAGCGATTGGCAATTCCCGGGCGTGCATTAGCTTCGTGAATAACTATAGGAACGCGCGCAATCTTCGCTGCAATATACGCAGGCGCACTTACATATCCGCCGAACCCTATAAGTAGATCTGATTGTGAGATTTCAGACTTTGCAACTGCTATCGCACGAATCAAGTGAAAGGGTAGCGTCAAAATACTCAAAGATAATTTTCGAGGCGCGACTACTTTAGGAATATAGAAAAGTTGAAAACCTGCTTCGGGAATGAGAGTTTCTTCTAAGCCAAACTTAGTTCCACAAAAAATTATTTCATCTACGGGATGAGATTTCTTCCAAAGTCTTGCTATCGCTAATCCAGGTTCAATATGACCCGCCGTTCCACCACCTGCAATGACTATGCGAGCCATGGAAATTTTGACCTTTTCAGTTCTTCATAAATGCGCGGATCTCTGCGAGCTGCTCCTAATACGAAACCTATCCCACAATAAGTTGAAACTAATGCAGACCCACCATATGAAAGGAATGGGAGCGTGACTCCAACAACAGGAAGGAGACTGAGTGCGGATCCGATATTGAAAACAACTTGTATTGTCATCCAGCAACCAATACCCGAGCAGGCATAGCGAACAAGAGGTTCATGAGTTCTCATTGCAATCTTAAATATTGCAAAAATCAACGCAGCAAATAATAGAAGTACGCTAATCGTTCCAACTAAACCTAACTCTTCGCCTATAACTGAAAAGATAAAGTCCGTGTGTGCTTCAGCTAAGTTTCCCCATTTTTGGCGACTCGCACCTAAGCCCACGCCAAAGAGACCACCACTTGCCAGCCCGAGCAGACTATGCGCCGGTTGCCATCCTGCATTTTTATAGTCAGCTGTCGCAAAAGGATGTAAGACCACAAGGAATCGTTGTGCTCTATTGGGTGAAGTAACAATGAGTGTTGCAATGCCTGCAAACCCGATAGAAGTTACGAATGCAAACAGTCGCATCGGTACTCCTGAGACCCATAATAAACCCGCAAGAATTGCTGCAAATACCGATGCCGTCCCCAAATCGTTTCCAAGCAGAATTAAGACCATTGCAGCAGCAAAGCCTGGGGCAATAAGTAATAAAACATTTGCTTGAACCACTCCAGATCGCTCACGCGTAGCCAACATGTAGGCAGCCCACAAAATGAGAAGAAATTTTGCGATCTCACTTGGTTGCACATCTACGAATCCCAAACTAATCCAGTTGTGGTTTCCATTGACACTCTTTCCAACCCCAGGAATTTGGACCACGGCTAGAACAATTAATGCAAGCATCAAAGACTTTTTAGCTAAGCGCTGCCAATGCGTAATGCTCAAGCGGGAGGCTAGAAAACCAAGGGGCAGTGAGATTACAAAGAAAATGAATTGGCGCAAAACTATTGCGTATGTGTTTCCTTTGGTCTCCAAAGAGTGAATCGACGACGCCGAAAAGACCATTATCAAGCCCATGAAGCTGAGAGCAAGACTGCTTCCTAAGAGCATGTAATAAAGACTTACTGGTTTACTCAGATATATTGAAAGACTAGATTTTTTTTCAACTTTATTGCTCATTGAGAACCACTTTCTTAACTGCTAGGGCGAATCGATCGCCACGATCTGAATATGAAACGAATTGATCCATTGAAGCGCACGCAGGTGCTAACAGAACTACATCACCCTCGGTGGCTAATTCCTTTGCAACCTTCACGATGTTTTCCATAAATAGGTTTGATTCATCATCTTTGCGATACGTAGTAGGTGGATCTATTTCTAC
The DNA here is from genome assembly GCA_947451045.1 of Actinomycetota bacterium. Taxonomy (GTDB): domain Bacteria; phylum Actinomycetota; class Actinomycetes; order Nanopelagicales; family Nanopelagicaceae; genus Planktophila. The sequence goes on from CANFXM010000007.1 coordinate 37,835, forward strand.
AATCTGAACGTCGGGAGCGTTCGCATGTAACGCATCTGCAATCAAGGCTCGATCGCTTCCGATTAACACTGCAGCTTTGATACGTCCCTTGCATCGGAGAACAAGTTCTTCCATTTTTGCACCTTTTGCCAATCCCCCAGCAATCCAAATGACACTCAAATGTGACATCAGAGATGCCATCGCTGCATGTGGGTTTGTTGCCTTGGAATCATCTACAAATGAAATTCCATCTTTATGTGTAACGAGTTCTATTCGGTGTCTTCCGGGTTTGAACTTTTGGAGTGCACGAGTAATCGCCTCATGCGATACGCCGACAGAACGCGCTAAACCAGCTGCTGCTAGTGCGTTAGAAACATTATGCGGAACTGTCGGTGTGACATCCGTGAGCTGAGCTAGCGCTACCGCCTCCTGCGGATCTGCAACAAAGGCTCTATCAACGAGCAAATCCTCAACAACGCCAATTTCACCCGGACCGGGTGTATCTAAAGTAAAAAATACTTTCCGGCCTTGCCAATGCGCAGTCTTGCTCACGATTACTGGGTCTGCACTGTTGAGTATTGCAGTGGTCGAACGATCAAGAATTGAAATTTTTGAATTGGCATAGTTTTCGAATGTCCCATGCCAATCAGTGTGATCATCAGCGATATTGAGAATCGCACTTGATACGAACTGGGCTTTTTTAGACCAGAACAATTGAAAAGATGAAAGTTCAATCACTAAGTAGTCGTATCTCTCACTTGAATCAACACATGAAATTACGGTTTCACCTACATTGCCACAAGCGATTGCACTCAATCCTTCTTCACGAATCATGCTCGCGACCATTTCAACAGTTGTAGTTTTGCCATTGGTACCAGTTAGAGCTAACCATTTCTGCGATGGATAAATTTCCTGATGTAAATCCCACGCTATATCAATTTCGTTCAAAATCTCTTTGCCAGCTTCAATCGCAATTTTTATAATCTTATGCTCTGGATTCCAGCCAGGTGATGTAACGATGTAATCCCATTCAGATATTTTGACCTCTGTTTCTGAA
>CANFXM010000008.1 GCA_947451045.1 Actinomycetota bacterium
CCTTCAATCCACTTTGAATTTCGGTAAGAGAATCTCCTTGTAATCCGACTTGAACTGGAACTCGGGTACCAACTCCACCAACAACTTTTGGCTTCAGAGTCACTGTAAATCGGCCACCGCGCTGCGTTACCGCACTCGATGGAACACTCAATACTCCCGTTGCTTGCGCAGTTGTGACCGAAACTTGAGCTGTCATACCTGGTTTTACACCCGCTGGAATTGCATCGAGTGAGAAGAGAACCGTGTAAGACATCACTGTTCCCGAACCAGTTGACGCGTTATTGATCGGAGCGACAGAAATTACCGAACCAGTTGCTTGTGCAGATGCGAGTGCATCAAAGGAATATGTTGCAACTTGGCCTACTGCCAAATTAACAATATCTGCTTCGGCCACAGAGGCACTGATCTGAAGAGAAGAAAGATCAGTAATAATGATGTAACCAGCTACACCGCCTCCACCGGCAGTTGTTGATCCTGCATTTACTCCAACCGGGCTAGCAATTGCGGCAACCGTTCCAGCAGAAGGTGCAATTATTTTGGTACCGTCGAGATTTTGTTGAGCATTCAATAGCGCAGCTTTTGAAGTTGCCACAGCTGCATCTGTTTGAGCAACCTGAATCACGGCAATATCTTTATCCCGCTTTGCTTTAGCCAATGTCGCTTTTGCAGTTGCGATTGCAAGATCTGTTGGATTTTGATTGGCATCTGCCTGCGTTTGCTTGAGTGTTTCTAATGACAATTGAGCACTTGCGAGGGCTCTCTTAGCAGAGACAACAGCATTAGCAGCGGCTTGTGTGGCTGTTGCATCTTTGAGAATTCCAGCTTGCTTTGCCAATAAAGCATCGGTGAGTGCAAGTGCTGCTGGTCTTGTAGTTGTGTATTGCGTCCAATCCACACCATTCCAATGTGCATCATCGACAGTGCAACCGCATTTTGCATTAAGATCAAAGCGGGCTCGCTCAATAGTTCGATCATAGCCAGCAAGATTTGTAACAGTAGTTGTGTCCTGCAATGCTTGCGCTGAAATTGCATTGTCTAAGGCTTGTTGCGCAGCATCTATTGCAGAATTTTGTTGAACAATTGCAGTAGCTTGAGATTTCTTCACTGAATCTGTTGGCCCAGCTAGCAAAGTATCGAGTGAGTTTTGGGCGGTCAAAATCCCTTGATCCGCAGTTGCAATAGTTTGTTGAGATTGCAAAATAGATACTTGGGATGTTTTATAGGTAGCTTCGGCTTGTAGCAAAGCTAGAGATGCAGCTGCATCATCTATAGTTGCAAGTACTTGCCCTTTACTGACTTTATCTCCAACTTTTACATTGAGTGTGCGCACAATTCCTGAAGTTTTGAATATGAGACCAATATCTGTCGATGCTTGGACACTTCCTGAGGCACTCACTGTAGTGACAACATTTCCTACTGACGCTGTTGCAGTACGAATGGCAGCAACTACGGTCTTAGGAAATACAGCTTGGTATCCGAAGAAACCGATAACCAGTAAAGCGATAATTAATATTGAATTTAGAACGACATTGCGACGACGAAACATTAATAATTACCGCTTTCTTACTAGTAGGAGCTGCTTAGCCTTTTTTCGGAATAACAAAGCCAGTTGATTTTTTGCACTTCACGAGTGCCAGCGCAGTATCTGGATCTGATTGATCGTATGCAAGTGCTGCGCCTGAATTCTTGATTCCAGCCATCGTCATGCATTTCACAAAAGCGGCCTGCTTAGGACTTACTGCTACAGCTTTCGGTGGTGCAACTTTTGACGTTGTTGCACCAGGTAGTGCTGGCGCACCGTTTGCACCAGGTGCACCGCCATTGCGGCCACCAAAACTTGGTACTGCAATTCCACATTTTGAAAATGCGGCTTGCATAACTGCGGGATCGAAATTGCGACCAAATCCGCGGCCTTGTCCGCCACCTTGACCACCTTGACCACCTTGACCATTTGCATCAGGAGCATCCGTTGGGCGAGCAGTTGGAAAATCAGTTGGACGCGCAGTTGGTGCGCCACTAGGTCGAACTGGAATCACAAATCCATTAGTTGCAAGACAACTCTTTTGAACATCAGTGAGGTTTGCAAAAAGTCCACGGCCACCAAATCCACGACCTTCGGCGCCTCCATTGGGCATTGCATTTCCTGTTGGTTTCGTAATCGCTTTAGGCGCCGCTTTTGTAGAAGCTTTTGGCAACGGCTTTGGAGTTGCAGCCTGCGAACTTTGACTTAGGAGTGCAAGTGATACGAATGCAACTAGGCCAATGAGGCCCACGGAAGTAATGCGCTTTGTAAAATTCATGAGTGAAGATTCACTCAGAACACTGGGAAAGCCCTGTGATTAGCTTCGAAAAATCCGGTTATTTCACTGGAATTCGAAGTCTGACCCCTGCTTGCACATCAACGCTATTCAAAGAATTTACGCTCACAATCTCATTGACCAAAGCGCGAACATCGCCGCCATCGGCGAGCGCGCTTGCAAGTGACCAGAGAGTTTCACCCGGAGCAACAACCACCGTTACGTAATGTGAAGGCCCCGCGGGATTACTTGTTGTTCCTGCTCCTGCCTTCATTGCAAAGCCAGCGACCATGACAACAGACAGGGATAAAACCACGAGGGTGCGAGCCAAACGAGCACGACGACTCAGATGAGCCGACGACGGATTGATCGAAACGGCTGAAAAACCTTGATTTGTAAGGGTTATTGCACTCATGGTCTTTATCTCCTGCTGGTACTACCTTGGGGAAGGTATTCGAACACTTGTTCGATATGGATAAGTAAACACCACCCCACTGACAAAAAGCAAGCCAAATTCGAACATATGTTTGAATTTTTTCCAACTTTCCCCTACCCTTGAGCCATGGCTAAAAAAGACTCCGCCGCAATAGGCGCCCAGATCACCCAACTCCCCGACGGTCCCGAAGGTGCCCATGGCCTGACCCCGCGTCAGCTCGCCATCCTCACCGCCATCAAAGAGGCAGTCGATACCCATGGCTATCCGCCTAGCATGCGCGAAATCGGTGCATCGGCAGGACTTACTAGCCCCGCATCTGTGAAATACCAATTAGAAATTTTGGAGAAGAAAGGTTTCATTCGTCGCGATCCAACTCGTGGTCGAGCCCTTGAAGTTTTATTGCCAGGAGATAAGACTGCAGAGAATTCAACTCCGGTAGATGCAACTAAATACATTCCACTCGTTGGTCGCATTGCAGCAGGTGGGCCAATAACTGCAGAGCAAGAAATTGAAGAGACATATCCTTTGCCAGAATCCCTTGTTGGTAGTGGTGAATTATTTATGCTCAAAGTTGTTGGCGATTCAATGATCAACGCTGCTATTTGCGATGGTGACTTTGTTGTTATCCGCGCACAGAAAGATTGCAACAAGGGCGAAATCGTTGCTGCAATGATTGATGGCGAAGCAACTGTAAAAACATTCTCACGCAAAGATGGTCACATCTGGTTGTTGCCAGCAAACGATGACTTCGCGCCAATCAATGGCGATAACTGCGAGATCCTTGGAAAAGTTACAGCGGTACTTCGTAGCGTTCGGTAGTTATTTCTTTGTGTAGCCCTTAGGGCAACTTGGCTTTACCGCAGTAACGTTCAGGGTTGTTTTACCTTTGACGCACGTAATAGTTACTCTCTTAGCAACCGAATTAGTTGATGCTTTTGTTGTAGCTTTCTTACTTGGCGCAGTGCTTGGTTTCTTACTTGGCGCAGTGCTTGGTTTCTTACTTGGCGCAGTGCTTGGTTTCTTACTTGGCGCAATTGTTGAACACGTGACCACTGATTTCGCACCCTTTTTTGCTGATGGCTCAGTTACACATTTGACACTTGGTTTAGTCCCAGTGGATCCCTTTGGATACGTTGTAATACATGTGACTACGCCTTTTCTACCTTTTGTTACTGGTTTAGCTGTCGTACAAACAACGCTTGGCTTAACAGATGGTGAGGCACTATCACTTGCAATCACAGCACTAGGTGAAGGTGATGGAGATTTGCTGGCAGTAGGCGATGGTGCAGGTGACCCACTTTTACTTGGACTAGCCGAAGGAGATGCCGATGCTGTTGCAGTATCTTCGGCGCCACCAAATCCGCCTCCCCCTCCTCCAAATCCCCCGCCACCACTTCCAGATGTTGAGGAAGAAGATGGTGACGCCGTTGGAGTTGCAGTTGGTGACGCCGTTGGAGTTGCAGTTGGTGAAGCGCCACCGTCGTCAGCACTTGTAATAGTTACTTCATCAGATGCTGTTGAAACGCTACCTGTCGTACTTATTGCAGTGAGGGCCGTGACAGTAAAGATAGCGCCTACCCCTTGATCTAAACCAGTGAATTCAATTGTCGATGCACTACTTGTTGCAGAGATGCTCTTTCCACTATTAGTTTCCGTGATGACATAGGAAGTAATTGAGGAGCCACCATTTTCATTTCCTACTAACGCTGTCCAATTTACTGTTGCAGATCCAACACTTGGAATCGCAGTTGGCTTATCCACTTGTTTCGGAAGTGTTGTTGGCGTTGCAGTTAGGGATGCTGAAGACCAATCACTAAAATTTACATTTTCAATCGTGCGCACTTGAACAACATAAGTAACCCCACCAAGGAGACCAGAAATGACTGCTTGGGTATTTTTCTTTCCACTCACGGCTGCTGTTGAGATTGTTGAAGTACCGGCGCGAGTTGCGATTACGGCATACGCAGTTGCGCTCTCTACTTCATCCCATGTAATGGTCAGGCTGGCATTGAGGTAAGGGGCATTGGTACTAGTTCTAACGACAACATTTGTGGGCACACCAAGGGCTGCCGAGTAACTCAATTGCGGTATCGCTAATTGCAATCCAAAAAGGGCAAGTGATAGCGCTAATAAAAGCTGAAGAAATTTTTTCATTTTCCTACGGGGGCGGTAAGTGTAATTGTCTTACCTGTATAGGATCCAGAGGCAGCAACTATTGTTGTGGATCCTGTCGTCGGGGTGGCAATAAATGGGTTAACTGCATTGAGCGTCCAAGAAACGGAAGTATCTAAATATAATTCATACGTGCCGTCAGTTCCAGATACGGTACTGACTTTTGTTTTTCCATCCGATGAAGTAGCTGTTATTGGAATATTTGCTAATAACTCACTGGTTGAGGAGATCACTGTTCCTGTGACATTCCCGGCACCCATGGTTATTCGGCCAACATCAGAAGTAAATGTTGCACCTGTAGATACGGTTACGTGTCCACCGGAGACAGTGAAATAGATAGTCTTTTCAACGCCCTTTGATTTTCCTGGATACAGAATCATCTTGTAAGTGTTATCGCTTAGGTAAACCGCCCCACGGCCTTGATCATTGAGGTAACCATCGGCGGCATATGTGTATGAATCACCTGAGCCTTGCTGAATTTCAAACCAGCCCCACGCATTGCCAGTTCCCTCACGGTCATAAACAACAAAAGTCACATTCGGTGATTGGAAAGTAATCGTTATTTCCGCATCGGTTGTTGCATTGAATGATGCAATTTCGTAAGCCTTCGGTGAATATCGACCGTAATACTGACCAGATGGATATGCCGTGATTCGATACTTATGACCTGTTTCAAGTCCCAACCCTGCTTGGCCGAGTTCGTTAGTGCCATATCCGCTTTCACTAATCACATTTCCGCTGCCATCGAGTTCTTGAACAGAGAGCCATGACCATTTATCTGGCAATCCAACGCCACCATTTGTTGGAATTCGCACTGTTACTTTTGAATTTACAACGCCTAATGCTACAGAGCCGATATCCCCAACCACCGTGAAAGAGTCTGAGACCGGCGTAAACGCGGAACCGTAACCAGGGTAAAGGTTCAAGCGACAAGTTGTTCCACATGTCACCACGGTTGAAGTATCAATATAAGCGCTTAGATAACCGTTGCTATCCGTACTTCCACCAAAATATTGATCTCCATAATTTCCATTTACCCAGACATCAGATAGCCCGGTACTTGAATTCAAGGGCGAAACAACACGAACTCTAAAATTTGGTTCTTTCATTCGAATTGTTAGAGTTCCCGCTGCTACTCCACCTATGACTGTGACTCTATATTTTCCTGAACTTGTGGAGCCTCCACCCGTTTTACCCCATGAGCGAGCGACAATGTCATACGTTCCATCAGGAATAGACATTGCAAACTGTCCAAGCTGGTTTGAGTTCGTAGAATATTCCCAAAGTTCTTCACCAGCCCTATCGCCACCGACGGCAATTGGTATTACTTGGGCCCATTGAACTGCGGTTGCACTTGTTCCCGACTGCAAAACCGAACCGGAAATAGCTGGACTTGTGAAAGCAAATGAATACTGGCCTGCTACTGCCGTAACTGTCTCATTTCTGTTCAAATTTCGCACCGAAGTAATGACGCCCGATGACACCGTTATGGAGAATCGAGTCTGGGTGTAACTTGCTTGTGAAAGTCCACCTGGATAAACGACTAGTTCAAAATTTCCATCTTCAAGATATGTTGAAAAAGAGCCGTCATAACTATTGAGACCTTGGCCCCATTTGTAATTTTTGCCAGAAATTGCATCATCAGATACTTGATACACACTTGCATAACTATCGGTAACTGGCAGACCTGTTGGAGTGGTTATGCGGCCAACTAAATTACCTTTTCGTAGACTTACATCGCAGACAACTGATGTTGCAGTCTCAGATAGTGTGCAGTCATATCGTTTAGTTTGAACAAAGCCACCACTTGAATAACCCTTATTTGTATACGGATAGACATCCACCGTATACGTACCTGGCGCTACATTGAAAGCAAATTTTCCACCATTGATCCAACGATTCGCAATCCAGTTGTATCCATAACCATTTTCTTGAAGAATACTTACACTTGCTCCATAATCAATACGAACGCCATCTTCAAAAATCGTACCCGAGAGATTTGAAACAGGTAACTGGACAACGTAATAACCATCCCCATCAACCGTTAGTGCTTGACCCTTTGAATTGGTCATAGAAGTTACCGTGCCAGTCTCGTCAACTATAATTCTGACTTGCGTACTGGCCTCATTGCCTGATCCCCATATTTGAACATCGGCATTCCACGTTCCTGTGCCGAGAGAAGCTTTCGCTTGACCAATTGAATTTACATTTGACCAGTCCCAAGTCTTTGTTGGAACTGTGTTGGTAAATTTATCCCATTGATAATTGAAATTGATATTGGCAAATGTATAAGCAGTTCCACCCTCGCCAAGTAACTTAATCTTGGTGTTATAAGAGGCTAAAGTAATATTACAAACAATGACAGTTGCGGTATCAGTGACTACGCAAGGTCCGCCTGCAGGGGTCAATCCACCAACTGTTCTTCCGCCGCCAGCATTAGCTTCATCTGCTTCTGCTTGGAACTTATAAGTCCCTGGGTCCAAGTAAAAGGCAAACTTTCCTTCACTATTTGTTGTACGAGGCGAAGCTAATTGATCCGAACCACCGTATTTTCCATATCCGTAATCTTGGAGCACTTGGACAAAATTACCTGGGGATACTCCGGAAGGTCCGCTAACGATCCCGATAACCGTTGGTGTGCGAAGTTTCAAAATAAGACCCGATGCGCCAGTTCCGTTTGTAACAGTTACAGAAGTTTTAGTCGAATCTGCCTTCGTCATATCGTTTTGTGGTGCTTGTGCCCAAACATCATAAGTACCGTCGTGATTCAAAATTCCTGCAAATGCCCCTGAATCATCAGTGTTGTAATAGTTCCATTCTGGGCCAGAAGTTCTCACTCCTGTGTTTGGAATTGGAGTTGTTCCATCTTGTGCAACAACGGTTCCTGCAACGTTGGGTGCTTGTAATTTGAATGCATAAACACCATTTGCATCTGCAGTGACCGCAATTCCTGTTATGTAATCCTTCACGGATTGAATAGCTCCGTCCAATATTTCAACTTTATAGCTGCGAGAAACACCGTGACGATTTGAACCATCTGTTGGTTGCACTGTGACTAAATAATAAGCATCCAAACCATCGAATACACGCAATGGCGTTTTATAAAGTCCACCTGGTTGCTGATTAATTCCATAACCTTGACTCCAATTTCGTGTTCGAAGTTCAATTTGTGCACCAACATTTTCATAGAGGTCCGCTCCAGAAGTACTTTGAATTTTGAAGATGAAATTATCAGCTGGGTGATCAATGTTGCACGTTGAGTTTCCTGATCCAACGGTGCAGCTAGTCATTACTCCCGCTTTACCATCTTCGCGAGTAGTCATCACATAACTACCAGCAGCAACTTTTACTGCATAACTTCCTCGCGAAGTAGAAGCAGTTCGATAATTTGTCCATTGCTGGGTAGCAGAATTGAAAAATCCATTGATATAAATGTATCTATCTGTAGCCGCTACACCTGCGACACTGAATGTTCCTGAAAGGTTTGGAGTACCAAGATTGACCGTATAAACCCCGCCTGAAGCGCTAAGTGATCCAGCATCTTCATCAATAACAGAAGTAACGGTTCCCGATTCAACTTTGACAAGTATGGCTGCCGCAATTGCCGGTGGAGTTAGATTTCCACTTGGGTTTACATAGAATCTATATTCACCATCTCGTAACAAAGTTGAAGCGATACCTAAACCATTAGCGTTGAAGTTGTACCAATTCCACTTACCGGCTGTTGGATATCCATAGACATATGAATTTGAATTAATAGCTCCGTTAGCTTTCACCAAGAGATTGAGATTTGGGGCAGCTAATCGAATTCCTGAAAGAGCTGTAACAGTATCTATTACTTGTAAGGTGTCATTGTCCGTAAAGGAAGATACCGTTCCTGAATCAACACTGAATGAAAATTCGCGACTTACTCCATCACGATCAGGAGAATATGAGCGAATTGAAAGCGTGTAATCTCCATCCACGAGTGACGGAGTGAATTGACCAGACTCATTTGCATTGAGACTGAAACCAAAATTCCAGCCAGGAAATGACTGACCTTTATTGAAGCTCCTATTTATGGAAGCAGCGACACCGCTTGTAAGTTTTGTGCCGGTTTTATCTAAAACTGCAAAAGAAAGATTGGTGTTCGGGAATGCAATATCGCAAGTCGTCGAGACTCCTGCCGTAGCCGTGCAATTTTTCACCCCGCCTACTCCGCCACTAGGCACAAACATCACGTCATAATTTCCAGCTGGCATCATTAGCGCGTACTTACCTAAGGAATCAATACCACTTGAAGCAAAATCAACCTGTTTATTCAAGACCGTATTCCAAATACTATGGATATAGCCCGTTGTTGCGACTCCATCGACGCTCATCGTGCCAATAATGTTTGGAACTTCGAACTCCAAAACATATTTGCCAGCAGCATTTACAGTGAGTGTTTCTCCACTTGCCTTGCTAACTGATACAACAGTCGAGCTTTCAACCAAAACAGAATAAGTAGCCGATACAACTGTAGGAGACTCATTTCCGGTTGGATTAATAGTCAAGTAATTGAGCCCATTGGGTAAATCCATACCGATTAGACCTTCAGAAGTTGAGTAAGTACTTGCTCGGCTAATCTCCCCACCCTTTGGATCTAGTTGACGGGCATACGTATAAACATTCGGATCTGGGTTTGAATTTGCCTGTGCCACTGCCGCAAAGTTTGGCCTTCCGAGAGCAAGTGGAACTATTCCGCCTACAGCGGCAATTACATTTCCTTTGACTTTATCAATGACGCGACTAGCGGTACCTCCGGTAACGGAGAATGAATATGTGCGTCTTTGACCGTCTACCGAGGCGTTGTTAGAGCTTACGCTCACTTCGTAATCGCCATCTTGAAGGGCAACTGAAAAATCTCCACCATTCCAATTACTGAAGTAGTTGGTTTGAGGATAAGTACCTAACCGACGAAATTCCACATTTTCATAATCTGTGATCTTTGCACCATTTATGTCATTGACCGTAAAGGAAAAATTGTTCGCAGGAGCAGTTGCGTTGCATGTTGTTGTGCCAGCTGCCGTCACTAGGCAATCTGTCGTAATGCTTGGACCATAAAAATTCGAATAATATGGAACGAATGAAAGCAAGTACGAGCCTTCGGAAAGTGCAATACCATACTTACCATCCCAATTGGGTCCATTTGAATATATATTGACTCCATTTCCCGAAGTCTTATCCAATATTTGGTTGATGTAACCATATTTTGAAACCCCACCAAGACTCAATAATCCTTGCACATTTGCCACTTTCAATGGCAAGACATAGGTGCCGCTTTGAACCGTAATTGTTTCACCAAGCGTATTAGCAACTGAAGTCACAACGCCTGTGGCAACGGTTACCGTGTAGCGGGCAGTCACAAAATCTGTTGCGTTCGAATAGACATCTATATCTGTAGTTCCATTGAATAATCTTGTAGAAAGTTCACCATTTGCATCTCTATTCATACATGAGCTGTTGCCACTGGTTCTGTTGTAAACGCAAACACCTCCTGAACTCGATGTCGAAGATCCGCCCATAACACGAATTTTGAAGTTATCTCCAGGGATTGGCAGCAAATATCTTGGACCAGAAAGCGAAACCGATTCACCCGTAGTAATGGAGGTAAGTGCAGTTACTACTCCCCCGGCGATTGTCATTGAATAAGAAGCATCGCTTTGCCCGGTCCAATACCTATTCATATCCTTATGAATATTTACTCGATACTTACCATTTTGTAATGAAACTGTTTCGGAATCTGTTCTACTCAGCACAGATTGATAATCAAGATACTTACCATCAATTGTTCTGTTTATCGAAATACCCAAGCCAGTTAAATTGACTAACGCGCTTAGCGTTTCCCCGCTCGAGCCAACCACCTGGAAAGGAAAATTATTCGCAGGGACTGAAATATCGCAACTCGCAACCGATCCAGTTGAAACAACACAATCACCAGAAAGAGCATAAAATTTCTGATATATACCCTCTACTTGAATTCTATAAGTGCCTGCATCAAGAGCCAATGAGGAACTTTTATCACTCAAACTTGTTAGTTCAATTTTCTTTTCAACACCATTTGGTGCACTGATTCGCAATATATTGAAATCTTTTTTTACTCCATCTATTGTCGACGTCACGTTCAACCCTGTAGTTCCAAGTGTTATTTGATATGCGCCACCCACCGGAGCTGAGGCGATTGGAAAAACCGCCACGACACCAGAACTAATTCGGAAGGTAAATACTGATGATGGAACTCGAGCAGTAGATTCCTCCACCTTTGGATAAACTCTCACATCGTAAGTTCCATCTTCCATTGCTAAACGTAGGTCATCGTTTGCATCAGTTATAAATTGATGCACTGCCCAAGAATTATTTGGGAAATCTTTTGGATTGGTTAGAACGAACTGAACGCTATGAGCGCCTAATGATGAACCATTTGCAATATGGAGTTTGAAATTAGGTTCGCGAACTGTAATGGTCCAAGTCAGCGATGACGATGCTAGAGATCCTGAACCATTCTTTAGGGTTGGAACTATTCGAAAAACGTAAGTTCCTGCATAATCTAAATTTGGAACACTAAGTTGTAAAACGGCATATATTTTCACTTGCGCTGATTCAGATATTGATATATCTATAGAATTATTCTCGCCTGGTTGCGCAGTTTGTACATTATATGATTTTGATTTCAGCAGAGATATTTTTGCTGCTTTTGAGTGTCCTGTTGGATACGAAACAGGTACAACGCTCACACTTATAGTGTCATTTTCTGACGTACTTGCAAAGGCTGACGTAACAATTGCAGTTGCAGTCTCATCAATATCAACTAGATCTGAAGCTGAATCTATAGATAAAGAATCAGCAAAGATTGTGGCACTCGCTGGAGAGATCGAGAAAAGGCACAAAGGGACAATCAACACCGCAAGGATAATTTGAACTATCCGGTGGCGTATCTCTGCATAGCGCTCCTGAAAGGCCATGGGGAAACCCTACACAAATACCAACTTTCTAGGGCGGTGACTATCCATTTCTCACTGCATAAATAAGCGTGAAAATTACGGGAAAGGAGTGATTTTACTATTTACTGCACTAATAGTGACATGAAATCTTCTACTGGAGTCGCCTCAAGTTTTGGGCGATCCAGGCAGAGATCCAAAATCTTCTTTTGTTGATCTGCTGGGAAAATTCTCGCTAAGTTGATTTTGAATTTCTCAATCAGCAATGGGATTCCCTCAACGCGACGGCGTGCATGGCCGATTGGATATTCAACAACTTCTTCACCAAATACAGTGCCATCTGTGCAGGTGATTGTTATGGCATTAGCAATAGAGCGCTTTGATGGGTCGTGATAGTCAACTGTAAATGCAGGATCTTCAACACAGACAATCTTTTCGCGGAGTGCATCGATGCGTGGGTCTGCAGCGATTTCGTCTTCGTAATCACGAGCTGTTAGGCGACCAAAAATAAGTGGGACAGCAACCATGTATTGAATGCAGTGATCGCGATCTGCTGGATTTCCCAGTGGGCCCTTCTTGTCGATGATTCGAATACAGGCCTCGTGCGTGCGAATCGTTACCTTGGCAATGTCAGATTCTGACTTGCCTGCAGCTTTGAGTTGAGCAAAAAGAGTCATTGCGGCCTCTACTGCGGTTTGTGAGTGGAACTCTGCCGGGAAAGAGATCTTGAAGAGAATGTTTTCCATAACGTATGAACCGTATGCACGTTGGAATTCAAAATGTTTTCCGCGGAAAAGCGAATCGTAGAAGCCCCAAATCTTTGCGGTGAGCGCACTTGGATAACCCATTTCGCCAAGGCGTGCCATAAGTGCAAGTCGCACTGCGCGAGATGTTGCATCCCCTGCTGCCCACGATTTACGCGAACCAGCATTTGGGAAATGGCGATATGTGCGAAGTGCTTGACCATCGACCCATGCAAGTGAGACTGCGTTGAGAGTTTGTTCGCGAGTAAGGCCCATCATCTGTGAAACAACTGCAGTGGATGCAACTTTGACCAAGATAACGTGATCAAGACCTACTTTGTTAAATGAATTCTCAAGTGCAATACAGCCTTGAATTTCATGCGCTTTGATCATGGCGGTGAGAACATCGCGCATAACAAGTTTTTTACCGCTACCAAATTCAGGGTTTTGCGCTATCCAATCTGCCGTTGCAAGAATTGCGCCGAGATTATCGGATGGGTGTCCCCATTCAGCGGCCAGCCATGTGTCATTGAAATCTAACCAGCGAATCATTGCGCCGATATTGAAGGCGCCCTGCACTGGATCTAATCGATATTTCGTTCCTGGAACGCGAACGCCTTTATCTACAACAATGCTTGGAACAAGTGGTCCCATTAGTTTTGTACAAGCATCATATTCAAGGGCTTCAAGGCCACAGCCGATAGTGTCCATCAAGCAATTCCATGCAGTCACATATGCAACATCTGAATTGATTTGATAATTCAGTGCGTAATCGACGATATCGATAATTTCTTTATCGAATTCTTGTGCTGGTCTTGAGATATGTGATGACACGAAGCTATACCTTTTCTTGTAGTTATCGGATTGAAATAGGAACGAACGCTAAATCTTCTGGACCGGTGTAATTGGCACTGGGGCGAATAATCTTGTTATCGATGCGTTGTTCAATAACGTGAGCTGACCATCCAGTGGTGCGGGCAATTACAAATATTGGGGTAAAGAATGCCGTTGGAATCCCCATTTGCTTATAGGCAACTGCTGAGAACCAATCCAGATTTGGGAACATATTTTTGACATCCCACATCACAGATTCAATTCGCTCGGCAATCTCGTACAAAGCGGTTGATCCTTGATCAACTGATAAATCGTATGCAATCTTTTTGATAATTACATTACGAGGATCTGAGACTGTATAGACAGGGTGACCAAAACCAATGACAACTTCTTTGTTAGCAACGCGTTCACGGATATCGGCATCTGCTTGATCTGGATTTGAATAACGCTGTTGAATTTCAAGGGCTACTTCATTGGCTCCGCCATGTTTTGGGCCGCGTAGTGCACCGATTGCACCGGTGATTGCAGAAAATAAATCTGATCCTGTTCCGGCAATAACCCTGCCAGTAAAAGTGGAGGCGTTGAATTCGTGTTCTGCGTAGAGAATAAGTGAGGCGTGCATGGACTTGACCCAGAGATCACTTGCTGGTTTGCCATGCAATAAATGAAGGAAATGTCCGCCAATGGAATCGTCATCTGTTTCAACAGTGATTCGCTTGGCACCATTGGCAAAGTGATACCAATAAAGAAGCATTGAAGGCAGGCAGGCGATGAGTTTGTCTGCAATATCGCGCGCACCCTCTATTGAATGAAATTCGTTTTCTGGCGTTACGCAACCAAGTGCTGAGACACCAGAGCGCATGACATCCATTGGATGAGCAGTTGCTGGAATTTGTTCCAAAATTGCTTTTACTTGCGGCGGAAGGGAACGAAGTCCTTGTAATTTCTTTTTATAGGCCGCTAGTTGAGAAGTAGTTGGCAAAGTGTCATGAATTAGAAGGTGTGCAACTTCTTCGAATTCACACTGAGCTGCAAGGTCTGCAATATCAAAGCCTCGGTAATGCAAATCGTTTCCACTTTTGCCCACGCTACATAGAGCTGTATTGCCTGCTGTAACTCCTGAGAGTGCAACTGATTTTTTTGGCTTGAACTCTGCCATGGGAGAAATGCTCCTTATTTTTCTTCGCGATATTGATCGAGCGCTTTTTCAAATGCGTGATAATTGATGCGCTCGTATAACTCGTCACGACTTTGCATTGAGTCAATAAGGCCAGATTGTGTCCCATCGCGGCGAATAGTTTCGTAGACATTTTCTGCCGCTTTATTCATTGCTCTAAATGCTGAAAGGGGATACAAAATCATTCCCACGCTATTGGCTGCTAACTGATCACGTGTATAGAGTGGGGTTAGGCCAAACTCAGTGATGTTGGCGAGGATTGGTTTCTTGACTGCTTGAGCAAATTTTTTATAATCACTGAGTTCGGTTATTGCCTCTGGGAAAACTAAATCAGCACCTGCAGATATATAGGCAAGGGCTCTATCGATTGCGCTATCAATACCTTCATTTGCAATGGCATCGGTGCGCGCCATGATTTGAAAAGACTCATCAGTTCGAGCATCTACTGCTGCTTTGATTCGGTCAACCATTTCGCCCTTGCTAACAATCTCTTTATTGGGACGGTGTCCGCAGCGTTTAGCACCGACCTGATCTTCAATGTGCATGGCTGCTGCGCCAGCTTTGATCAAATCTTTTACCGTGCGGCCAATATTGAATGCAGATGGTCCAAAGCCAGTGTCAGCATCTACTAATAGAGGTGTATCGCACACATTCGTAATGCGTCGAACGTCAACTAAAACATCTTCCAAAGTTGTAATACCTAAATCAGGAACTCCGAGAGAACCTGCTGCGACTCCCCCGCCAGATAAATAGATTGCTTTGTAACCTGCGCGCTTGGCAAGGAGTGCGTGATTAGCATTGATTGTGCCGACAATTTGCAATGGTTTTTCTTCGGCAAGGGCTTTTACAAAACGTGCACCAGCTGAAAGCGTGGTCATAGTCGCAGTCTACACATTCAAACTAAGGGCAGCTAATGCGCCGTTGACGATTGAGCCTGAATCAAGATCATGAATTTTATAGAGATCTTGAATTGTTCCTGATTGACCGAATGTATCTACACCCATTGCAACTTGTGGCATGCCCAGTGCTGAACCAAGCCATGCCATTGCATGTGATGCACCATCATGAATCGAAACAATTGGTGCGCGTTCTGTAAATATTGGACGCAAGGCGCCAGGGAAAGAAGGAGTACTTGCAGTGCGAATTCCTTGTTTCAAAGTGCGCTGCCAACTTCCATACAAGCGGCCAGGTGAAGTTATATCTACAACATGTGCAATAACTCCTTCACTTGCTAATTCCTTTGCTGCCTCTAGTACTTCAGGCATAACTGCACCTGTTCCAACAAGGTGTACAACAGGCGCGTTTGTATCTTCAATTGTTACGCCCGCAGTATTGCGCCCATCTACTAAGCGATAAGCCCCAGCAAGTACTTGCGAACGAAGAAGTGCTTCACCTAAACGCTCGCGTGCATCATTGAATGGTGTTTGATCAATGGGACGCGTTGTAAGTCGGAAATAGAAGGCCAATTCACTTGGTCGCAGATCGGGAGTTGTATCGCTCTTGCTACCCGCAACGTGTGCAACAGCGTCGCACAGCATCCAATCAAGTGCTTGGGCATATGCAGGTTCCATAAGAACAACACCTGGTAATTCCATACCCACTGATGGCGTAATTGTTGACTGGTGGGCACCACCTTCTGGCGCAAGAGTTACGCCCGATGGTGTTCCCGTAATAATAAATTTTGCACCCGAATAAACGCTATAGATAAAAGCATCAAGGCCGCGCAAAACAAATGGGTCATACACAGTGCCGATAGGAATCAAAGGTTGATTGGAATGGTCGTATGAAAGTCCGAGCATTCCAAGGAGCATAAATAAATTCATTTCACTGATGCCAAGTTCGATGTGTTGTCCTGTTGGACCTTCAGCCCATTTGAGAATTGGATCTTCATTCCATCGACGCAATTCTTTTGGATGAAATACACCAGCACGGTTGATAAATCCGCCTAGGTTTGTCGAAGTTGCAACATCGGGTGCCGTTGTTACTAGATATGGACGAATCGCTTCATCACGACTAATTTCGCTAAGGACTCGACCAAATACTTCCTGAGTTGAAATTGTTCCTGTGCTCTTCACATTCGTAGTAATGGGAATGACGGCGCTTATCTGCGCAACGGGTTCAGGGCGCTTGAGTGCTGCGCTGCGAAGTGCAAGGAATTTGCCAGCATCGGTTGTGAGATCAAAGCCATCCCACTCATTTTCAGGCGTGCGTCCTAATTCTTTGCGTAAAACATTGATTTGCTCAGTAGACATTTGTGCAGAGTGATTACGTGGGTCTCCAGCCATTGGAAGCCCCCAACCCTTTACCGTGTATGCAAAAACAACACTTGGTCGATCGGTTACGCCATCACACTCTTGGAAAGTTTCAACAAGGGATTCAATATTGTGTCCACCGAGGTCACTAATAATTTCAAAGAGTTCAGTATCGCTATAACGCTTAAGGTGTTCTTCTACTCCTTTTGGTGCGCCATCGAGAAAGCGAGCACGAAGCTCTTCTATCTTCTGACCATATAAGGATTGATATTGCTCATTAGGAATATCGTCAAACCATTGTTTGAAAGATTCGCTACCCGCAACTGCAAAAGCCTTCTTGAGCTTAGAACCGTATTTAACTTCTGCAACGTGCCAACCAGCTGCTTCAAATTGTGCGCGCCATTGCGCGATACGAATACCTGGAATAACGCGGTCCAATGATTGACGATTGAAGTCGACAACCCACATAACATTGCCAACACCATCTGTTGCAGGATCTGCGACCGCTTCCCAAATATTTCCTTCATCTAATTCAGCATCTCCGATGAGAGCGATAAAGCGTGAATGTGGACGCGCACCAAAATGGGCATCAACATAGCGACGAGCAACTCCTGCAAAGAGTGGGGCCGCAGCACCTAATCCAACTGAACCTGTAGAAAAATCGACGGTATCTGGATCCTTGGTACGTGATGGATAACTTTGTAACCCACCCGCGCTGCGAAGTGATGTCAGGTATTTCTTATCCAAGTTTCCAAGTAGGTATTGAATTGAATGAAATACCGGTGATGAGTGTGGCTTCACACTCACACGATCATTGGCATCGAGATGGTGAAAATAAAGTGAGGTCAATATCGAGATCATCGATGCGCTTGAAGCCTGATGACCACCAACTTTAATTCCATCAGTATTAGGACGATCATGGTTTGCATAATCAATCATGCGAACCGTGAGCCAAAGCGTGCGAGTTTGAATCTCTTCGAGTATCGCTAAATCTTTTTCAGAGATACTCATTGCTATTTGAATTCTTTGCGCACCGCTGCAACTAATGCCTCATAGTCAGCAGGGGTGTTATAGAGCTGTCCAGAGATGCGCATGAAATATTGATCGCATGCAGTTGTAATAGGTACTTCGATTTTGTGAACTTCTGCAAAGCGACGTTGAAGTGCAATACAACCTTCACGACCACCATCCATTTTATGAAGGCGGACAACTCCCAGTGGTAATTCTTCTTCGCGCAATTCATCTTTTCCAACACCTAGTTCAGCCATTACTAAATCGCGGCCATAACGCATGCGCGCAGTATTAGCGGCGCGCACCCTCTGCCATCCAATGGCAGAATAAAAATCAATAGCTGCAGGTGCTGCTAGCCATCCACTCAAATCAACTGTACCCAGCATGTCCCACGGCAGTGGATAATTTTCGTGATCTTGCCAAGAAACAATCAGCGGGCGCATCACATCATGCCAGCGCGCAGCTATTCGATAAACACCGCAACCCAGTGGAGCAGATGCCCACTTATGTAGATTGCCAAACCAAAAATCTGCATCCAATTTATCAAGATCTAATTCAAAGTTACCTGGGGTGTGCGATGCATCAACTGCGATTGCAACACCACGTTCACGACATAGATCACTCAATGCTTGTACTGGGAACGTGCGCGCAGTTGCAGACGTAACATGATCGACAACAAACATACGAGTTCGAGGAGTCAACGCCTTTTCTACAAGTGTGACAACTTCTTCATCTGTTGCAAGACGAGGGATCACAACCTCGATCATTTTTCCGCCAGCTGCTTCAACAGCTCGCTTCACCGCGTACATGACTGCGCCATATTCGTGGTCTAAAACAATTGCTTCATCGCCTGCTTTGAAAGGAAAGCCTCGCATTGTTGTGCTGGCAGCCTCAGTAGTATTTCGAACTAAAGTAATCTGATCTGGCTTCTGATTCAGGAAGGCAGCAACCTTTGCGCGTGCATCTTGAACCTCGGCCATTGCGTGCCGTGCAAAAAACTTAACTGTATTGAGTTGAACACGATCTTGAATTGCACGCTGTGCCTCTTGTACAACTGTTGGTACTGAACCAAATGATCCGTGATTACAGTGATGAACACCCTCTTCCAACTTCCAGGCTGATTTATATTCTTGAAGATCAAACTCCATGACTATCCCTTCACTATTCCAGCAGAGAGTCCTGAAATCATGAATTTGGACATCAGACCAAACATCACAACAGTAGGAATAATTCCGATCATGACTGAGGCAGCGAGTCCGCCCCATTCAATGTAATACGCACCAATGAAGGAACGCTCAGCAACTGGGAAGGTTTTATTTCCATCGGAGTCAATAAGAACCATCGCTAAGAAGAGTTCATTCCAACATTGCACAAACGCGAATATGAAGGTCGCTGCAATACCTGGGAGGGCAACTGGGAAAACAACACGGAAGAGTGCAGTAAAACGATTACATCCATCAATCAATGCTGCCTCATCGAGTTCAGGCGGGATGCGCTGTAAGAATCCTCGAAGCATGATGGTTGCAAAGGGCACCATTGCTCCTACATAGCAAAGGATAAGTGCATAGAGAGTATTGAGAAGATGTACTTTGCTCAGCAATAAATATAGCGGAGCAAGTGCAATGAGACCTGGAATCATCTGCGTAATAAGAAAGACAAGCATAATCTGTGACTTGCCCTTGAATTTGTATCGAGCTAAGGCATATGCGCCAAGTAAGCCAATAAAAATTACAAAAGCAGAAGCCGCTAGCGAAACAATAAAGCTGTTTCGAATATATGTACCAAATGCATACTGCTTGAAGAGTGTGCGGTAGCTGTCCAGGGTTGAATTTGAATGAGGGTAATAGAACTTTTTGGTAACTTCACGGACTGGACGAATTGAAGTAAGTGCCATCCAGTACAGTGGGAAAACAGTAAAAATAAACCAAATTGAAAGTACTGCAACCTTCGTTGCTTTTCCTAAAGTCTTAAACATTGTCTATCCCTCTGACTCTTCTTCAAGGCGAGTAGCCAAGAGATAAAAAATTGTGAATATGAAAAGTACGCCCAGCATGATGAGACCTAGCGCTGAGCCACTTCCCCAATCTTGATCGTAAGTAATTTTCTGCACTAGCCAGGAGGAAAGAATATGAGTTTGCTCGTTTGGTCCACCACTTGTCATACCAAAAATAATGTCAGGAAAATTTGTGATCCAAATGATTCGCAGAAGTACTATCAAAATCAGTGTTGGACGAATGTAGGGGACAATTACTAAAAAAAGAGCTTTCGCTTTTGAACAACCATCGAGTTCAGCTGCTTCCAAAATTTCATGAGGTACGCCTTGTAGCGCTGCCAAAATCATGATTACAAAGAATGTAACCCCGTACCAAATATTTGCGATGATCACAGCTGCCATAGCCCAGTTGGGATTAGATAGCCAAGGGATAGGTTTTGAGATCAAATGAGTCTTGAGCATCATGTCGTTGAGGACGCCAAGGCTGTCATCGAAAATCCATTTCCACACAAGCCCCATAAGAAAACCAGAAAGTGCCCACGGAATAAAAATGATGCCTTGGTAGAGACCCGAGAATCGAAATTTAGATTTCAGGTAGAGAGCTAAAATAAAACCGATGGTGAATTGGAAAAATAGTGAAACTGTTACCCATAAAACTGTATTTTGAATAATTCGATGAAAATGTAAATCTTTAAAAATCTCTCTAAAGTTTGTAAATCCATTATAAAAAATGTGGCCTTGATCAAATAACTTGTAATTCTTGAAAGACATATTTGCTGTTGCAAAAACAGGATAATAAATAAAAATCGCGACAAGAATGAGTGCTGGAATTAGAAACCAAAGAGGGGCGAGAATATTGTGACTCTTCTTTCCATCTTTGCGAACTAACTTGTGTATCGAGGCCGCCATTGCGGAATTGCTCCTGTCGCTTATGAAAATTGAAAGTAGTAGGAACGGTGGCTAACCCTTAAGGATTAGCCACCGCCCGTAAACGTCTGAATTAATTATTCAGCGCGATTTACTACTTCTTGTAAGGATTGATGCACTTTGTATCCCAGAATGTTGCCCAAGATTTGAGCGCATCTGTTGTAGTAAGTGAACCTGCATACATTGCCTGCATGTCCTTATCAGCTTGAGTGAAGAACTCGCCGTAGCAAGTTTGAGCTACATCGGAACCATCTAGCTTGAGCTCCTTTGGATCTTTACCGATCTTGTCGAAGATAGCCCATGCACCAGTCTTGAAGAATGGATCTGTTGAAGCTGTCTTTGTTACAGGTCCTACGCCATATGCACGAGCAAAGATTGATGCTTGTGGATCTGTTGTAAGGAAGTCAACGAAGTTAGCTGCGATGTTCTTGCACTTTGAAGACTGTGCAACTGACCATCCGCCACCGCTAACATCTTGTGCTGAGTAACCTGTTGGGCCCTTTGGCATTTGAGCCAAGAACCACTTACCACTTGTAAATGGTGCGTACTTATCTTCAACCATTTGGATAACTTCGTTATCTTGAATCAAGTAATTAGCTGTTCCATCAATGAAGCCCTGAACCATTTCTGGGTATCCCCATGCAACAGATGCTGCAGGTGATGCGTCATGCCAAATCTTCATCATCAGATCTAGTGCATCTTTTGACTTTGGATTATTGAACATGCTGGTCTTTGTGCTCTTGTTCCAGTATCCACCAGAGTTTAGGTCTGGCGCGTTGTATGCACGGATAATGAATACAGCTTGAGTAAATGATGCACGTGCTCCACGCATTGCATACATCGATGATGTTGCAGTGTTTGTTGACTTTGCATCATAAATGTCTTGCCATGTGGCAGTTCCAGCTTTGATCTTTGCGAGAATTGCTGGAACAGCAGTCAATGCACCTGGACGAACGAATGCAGACTTTGTGTAGTAACCGTTTGGCACCATATATGTAGTGTTCTTACCGAACAAAGTTGCTTGGAACTTGGAATAGTCAGTAAGACCTGCCCAGCCCTTTGTCTTTGAGAAATATGGATAAATATTTGCAATCTGCTTTGCAGACATAGCTTGGCCCAAGATTGCTCCAGCTGGCTCAACAATGTCTACGTTCTTAGCTTGTAGAAGTTGTGTGATCTTTGCTGGTGAATCTGCTTGTGATGGAGAAATGATTTCTACCTTCACACCAGGATTCTTGGATTCAAATTGACGTGCATATGCGTTTAGCAGTGGTGTACGAGCTGGTCCCGCGAAGTATTCGATGAGACGAACTGTTACTGGCTTTGCCTTTGTAGGCGCACAGTTCCATGTTGCATCTGTCGCCGCTGAGCTTGAGCCCATTGTTAGAACGCTAAGTGCGAGAGCTACTGTTGTTAGAACAGCGGCACTCTTTCGTGTAGCGAGTTGCTTGATCAAGTTATTCCCCCTATATAGATGAATATCTCGCCACCTGCTCGAGATTGAAAGTTAGGCTATTGAAAAGCGCATTTACTTGCAAGCAATTTGCGAATAAATTTTGTAACGTCTCGATAACGATTGCCACGTTGGGTGAATAGGCAGAGTGATTGATTCTCGATTATTTGCTCATTTGATGAGTGAAAAAGGGAAAATGGACATCTTCATCCATAGGAGTTTCCCCACGAACGGTATCTATGCGCTCACGTGTCGCAGGCAATCCCATTTTTGTCACGATCTAATCCTGCATTTATTTCATAGAGTCCTGGATTCGTTGCTCGTCGAATAGGTGCAACACCTGCTGCCTTTGCCGCGGCGCAATTCGCAAATTTGAAAACAGCTTTGCCAGTTGGAGTTGGACTCTTTTTAGCGGTGACTTTCGTATTAAAAACAACGGTTACTGCAGAGCTCTTACATTCTTTTACTTTTGCACTTAGTACCAAAGCTTCTGCGCTGTCAACGGTTAATTGATAACGAGACTTAATTGATATCCAATCGGAAATATATGTACATACTCCTTTGGGAGGTAGCCATTCTGCTGGATCTTGATCACCCTTGCTTCTATTTTCTCCTAGTGATACCGCCACCAGTGTTCGTGGATTGCTGAGGTCGTTTGCATACGCTCCGCGTTTAGCCGGAGTCCATGCCCACGCACCTGATTTCCATGCTTCCGAAAGTGGAACAACATGATCAATATCTAATGCTGAAGCTTTTGTAACTTTTACTCCATCGTAGGGACTAATCCACGTTCCACCGGTAAGCACACAATTCTTACCAATTGTTGGTTTAACAATTGCTTCTTGAATCAAAACTTCAGCGCGGGTGTTACAACCATTTGAGTCAGCATCTATCCAAAGTTTGAACAGTGCTCTTTCGTATCCACCAACGTGGTCTGTTGCAATAGCTAGTTGATAGGTATCTCCGTGAGATGTGGGCACCGATAGCGCAAGGAAGATCGAGATAAGTGAGACCAACTTTTTCGACATGCTAAAGAGTATCCCCTAGAATCTACTCCGCGAGCTTTCAAAATAACTCCCAAATACTAAGGAATGACATGACCACTTCAAGCCAGCGCCCATGGACTGACACAACTAAGAGCGCCAAGGATCGCATTGCACTATTGATGGCAGAGATGACACTTGAAGAGAAGATGGGTCAGCTCGGAAGTATTTGGTATGAGTTCGCATTATCTGCGCCAGGTGGCGAGGGCAAAGATGACACACCTGTCGATAACGTTCCGATTTTTGAAAAAGTTGCGCAACCACTTTCATGGGAAGCGGCGACTAAAGATGGCCTCGGTCAATTCACGCGCGTATTTGGTACCAAGCCAATTGCAGCAGCTGATGGCGCTCGCAAAATTATTGAATGGCAAAAGCGTTTAGTAAAAGAAACTCGACTAGGAATTCCTGCAATTGTTCACGAGGAATGTCTCACTGGATTTACAACACTAGGTGCTACTTCATTTCCTACTCCACTTGGTCTTGCTGCAACATTTGATGAAGAAGTAATTGAAAAAGTTTCTGCAGCCATGGGTAGAGATATGAAATCTGTTGGTGTGCATCAAGGCCTCTCCCCTGTTCTAGATACTGTTCGCGATTACCGATGGGGACGCGTTGAAGAGACTATGGGTGAAGATCCATATCTTTCTGCCGTTGCAGGAACTGCATATGTAAAGGGATTGCAGTCTGCTGGAATCATTGCAACTCTCAAGCATTTCTTCGGACATTCTTCATCACGCGCTGCACGTAATCATGGCCCAGTTTCTATGGGATGGCGCGAAATGTATGACTTCATGTTGCCACCATTTGAAATGGCAATTCGTGAAGGTGGCGTCAAATCTGTAATGAACTCCTATACAGATGTTGATGGACTTCCATGTGCTGCAGATCCAAAGATATTTACAACAATTTTGCGTGATGAATTAGATTTCACAGGAACTGTTGTCTCTGATTACTGGGCAATTAGCTTCCTTGAAGTAATGCACCGCGTGGCAGAAGATGAAGTAGCGGCAGGTGCGCTTGCCCTTATCGCTGGTATAGACGTGGAATTACCTGCTACTCGTTGCTATAGCGATGGACTAGTAGCACTTATTCGTGCAGGAAAATTTGATGAAAAATTCCTAGACAGAGCACTCTTTCGCCATCTCAACCACAAATTAGAACTCGGACTTTTAGATGCTGACTGGACTCCAGAGCGAGATGTCACTGCTGATCTATCAACTGTGAATTTTGATTCAGCTGCTAATCGCGCAGTTGCATTAGAGGCAGCGCGTGAGAGCGTGATTCTTCTTTCTAATAAAGACTCATTCCTACCAATTACACATGCTCCAAAAAATATTGTCGTCGTTGGCCCATGTGGCGATGATGGTGGAGCATTCCTTGGTTGCTATTCATTTGCTAATCACGTGATGGCAATGACTCCCGGCTCAGGTCTTGGAATTGAAGTTCCAACAATTAAGGGTGCGATTTCATCTGCATTCGCTGGCTCCACGGTCACATCAGTTGTTGGTGTCCCGGTAAAAGATTTCGATACATCAGGTATTCCTGCTGCGCGCAGCGCTGTCGATAGTGCTGATTTAGCAATCGTTGTTGTGGGCGATCGTGCAGGACTCTTTGGTCGCGGAACTTCTGGTGAAGGCAATGACGTTGCAGATCTGACACTTCCTGGTGCACAAGGTCAGCTCCTTGATGCATGTTTGAATTCAAAGACACCAGTAATAGTTGTTTCAGTATCTGGTCGCCCTTATGCAATGGGAGCTTATGCAGATCGTGCACGAGCCATGATTCAAGCATTTATGCCTGGCGAAGAAGGCGGAACTGCTATCGCTGAAGTTATCAACGGAACAATTTCACCAAGTGGTCGACTTCCTGTTGAAATTCCATCAAATGTTTCTGGTCAACCATCTACGTATTTGCACCCTAAGTATGGTCAACCAGGACTCAATATCAGTCCAGTGGATTCAATTCCATTATTCACATTCGGTCACGGACTCACATACACAACATTCAAGTACTCTGAATTAACGCTAAGTACTAATGAAATTTCAACGGATGGAAAGCTCACCGCCTCTTGTTCAATAACTAATACTGGCGCTCGAGAAGGAACTGAAGTTGTTCAGCTCTATTTCGAAGATCCAGTTGCTGAAGTTGCACGTCCCATCATTACTTTGTTGGGCTTTGCTCGAGTTACCTTGGCTCCAGGTGAGAGCAAGAAGATTACCTTTGAGATTCATTCAGATCGTTTTGCCTACATGGGTAGCGATGTCGTACGCATCATGGATGCGGGCGAGATAGTTCTCAAACTCGGTTCATCATCGAGTGATATCAAGTCAAGCAAGAGCTTGAAAGTCACTGGCTCAAAGAGAGTCGTTCCTCATAATCGCGTGCTTCGCACCCCTGTAACGATTGGCTAATACGCCAAACGCTTTAGACTCTTGGTATGGCTAAGTTTTCGAAAGCGCGTTATTCACGAGGATGGATTGTTCTCCTCGCGACTCTGATTGGTCTGAGTTACGGTGGTTATACCTATGTGCATCGCGCTATCACTGCTCAGGTGTATATCGAAAATTGTGGTCACGTTGATTACAAGCCAAAAGTTATTTTGAAATTTTGCGCCGATGCTGGCGTTGGTATTGCTGATATTGATTGGACTCAATGGAGTGCTTCCCAGGCAGAAGGCACAGCTAAGTATTCGGCCAATGATTGCAATCCCACCTGTGTAGCAGGAAAATTTTCATCCGCTGAAGTTTATGTAAAATTGTCAAAGTTAAAGAAAATAAATGGAAAAGATGCCTTCACTTATATTCAAGTTGAAACTAAGGATGGAACGCCCCTTCCATTGTTGAAATCTAAAGATGACGAATGGTCATTAGAAATGGCGGGATAAAAAAATCTCTCATCTCGCAAAAATATGTGAGATAAGAGATTTTGATGGTAGCCCCGAAGGGATTCGAACCCTCGTAGCTGACTTGAGAAGCCAGAGTCCTAGGCCGCTAGACGACGGGGCCATATATCTTCATCTGTAGATGAAGAAACAATTTCCTAGAACGATATGAAGTTGTAGATCTTTTTCGCTGGGGTACCAGGACTCGAACCTAGACTTACTGAACCAGAATCAGCAGGGCTGCCAATTACCCCATACCCCAATAGTGCAGGCGTAAGAATACCGTAAAGATTAGAGAGTCAGAGCCTGGGAAATACGTGCCAGAGATGCATCTTTGCCAAGTAATTCCATTGATTCAAATAGTGGCGGTGAAATGTGGCTGCCCGTTGTTGCAATTCGAACTGCACCAAATGCAATACGTGGCTTGAGTCCCATATCTTCGATCAATGAAGATCGCAGTGCTGCTTCAATTGAATCGTGATTCCAAACCGAAATTTGTTCTAATTCTTTGAGTGCTCTTGTGAGAACGCTCTTGGATGCATCATCGGTAATTTTTGAGACTGAATCAGCCTCTACAGCAAATTTTTCTACAAATAGAAACTTCAACATCTGAGGAATTTCGCTCAACATAATGATGCGCTCTTGAATTATTGGTAGTGCTTTCTTGACTAGAGCGATTTGCGAATCTGTTCCAGAAATGACTTTCTCTCTTATCAGGAAAGGCAATGACCAAGTCAAAAATTCATCCAGGGTCAGTGCGCGAATCTTGTCGCCATTGATGGCTTCGAGTTTCTTCATATCAAATCGGGCCGGGGATGAATGAACTTTTTCAACAGTGAAAAGATCGCAAATTTCTTGCATTGTGACATTTTCACGATCATCACCTGGTGACCAACCCAAGAGCGCTAAATAATTACAAATTGCTTCAGGTAAAAATCCCTTATCTCGATACCAGGCGATGGAAACTTCACCGTTGCGCTTTGAAAGCTTGGCATTATCTTGGCCCATAACAAAGGGAAGGTGTGCAAATAGCGGGTAATCCTCTTCTTTAACGCCCATCGCTTGGTACACGCGAATCTGGCGAGGGGTTGATGAAAGTAAATCTTCTCCGCGAAGAACGTGCGTTACTTTCATCAAAATATCATCGACTGCAACAGCTAGCGTGTAGAGCGGTGATCCATCACCGCGTACTAATACAAAATCTGGAACAAATTTATGATCAAAGGAAACTTCACCTCTGATTTGATCTACAAAAGTTGTTCCACCATCGGGCATACGCATGCGGATAACCGGGGTCCGTCCATTTGCCTTATGAGCGGCTATTTGGTCTGCGCTCAAATCTCTACAGGTTCCGTCATAGCCTGGTGCAACATTTGCAGCCCGCTGTCTTTCTCGAGTTGCTTCTAATTCTTCTGCGCTGCAGTAACAGTAGTACGCATCTTTTTGATCTAAGAATTTTTGTGCCCATGTGGCATAAATATCTAAACGTTGTGACTGTAAATATGGACCGTTATCTCCACCAACTTCAGGACCCTCATCCCAATTTAGGCCAAGCCATTTCAAAGTATCGATTGCTGCTGCAATATATTCATCGGTAACACGAGTTGTATCGGTATCTTCGATACGGAATAGAAATGTGCCACCAGTGTGGCGTGCATATGCCCAATCAAAAAGTGCCGTACGAATATTTCCAACGTGTAAATCCCCCGTTGGTGAAGGAGCAAAGCGAACTTTTACTTTTCTAGTCATCGATTACTCACTTTATTCGTTAATTCGCCGAGTCCTTCAATTGCCATAGTGGCATGGCCGCCAGCAACCATGGGGCCAATTCCTGAAGGTGTGCCAGTCAAAATAATATCGCCCGGAAGAAGCGTCATAACGCGTGTAATGAATGCAATGATTTCTGGGACTTTGAAAAACATTTCATCAAGAATTGAGGATTGCTTGAGTTCTCCATTAACTGTTGCCGTAATCTTTTGAGTACCTGGTACAAAATCTGTATCAATCCAAGGGCCAATGGGGCAGAAAGTATCAAAGCCTTTTGCTCTCGTCCACTGACCGTCGACTTTTTGTAGATCACGAGCGGTGACGTCATTAGCAACGGTGTAACCAAATATCACATCATTGACACGTTCGACCGGCACATCTTTGCAAATGCGACCAATGACAATTGCTAGTTCAGCTTCGTGATCTACTCGCTCTGACATCTCAGGCCACACGATTGTGTCATTTGGGCCAATCACAGAAGTATTTGGCTTGAGAAATATGACGGGCTCATCCGGAACTACTCCGCCCATTTCAGCGGCGTGGTCTGCATAGTTCTTACCTACACAAATAACTTTACTTCTAGGAATGACAGGAGCAAGGAGGCGAACCGCTGAAAGAGCAACGGTGGCCGCTGTTTTTTGAATCCCTTGGAAAATTGGATCACCAGTAATAACCGTAATTTGATCATCTTCAAGCACGCCAAAGAGTGGATCTGTTCCTAAACCGCTATCTGGACCTGGAGAAAATCTGACGATGCGCATTGCGCAATTCTATCTGCCCTATTGAAGTAAGTGAAATGAGAGCTATAAGGCGACGATATCGGCGCTAGCTGAGAGATAAAAAATAGTTGCCCGTGGTGCGTATTCTCTAATGAGAGCAGTTGGTGCGCTTATCTCTCCTGTATATACAACGCTTTCAATTCCGGTAATTTGCGATGCAAGCGCAACTGTAAATACTGCTTCTAGGGCATTGAGGCGCAAAGAATTAGTTTCAATATTAATTGCAACATAGGTGCGTCCCGTTGTATCACGCAGTGCAGCCGCTTGTTGGGCACCGCTGCGTTTCAGAGTTGCAGTTGCAAGAGTCGCAAGCTTTGTATCTTCTGGATTTTCAAAATTATTCATGATCTTCAACCTCAGATTCCAGTCTTTCAATAAGAACGCTACTAATTCTTCGACGTCGGCCAAGTGGACGTTCAGAAGTTATAGACCAGCCATGCATAGAAATTGTACTTCCAGCAATTGGTACACGACCTAACTTCTGTGCCATCAATCCACCGATAGTGTCAACATCTTGAAAATCTTCTCTCGATATTTCAATTTTCAATTCATCTGCTAAATCTTCAATGTGCAGAGATGCCTTGGCACGGGCTTTGTCATCATTGAGCCACGTGAAGCCTTCTTCGCCATCATCGAATTCGTCGGCAATTTCACCAACAATTTCTTCCAAAATATCTTCAATCGTGATGATGCCTGCCGTACCACCATATTCATCGACCACAATTGCCAAGTGAATCTGATTACGTTGCATCTCGCGTAATAAATCATCGGCCATCTTATTTTCTGGAACAAAAGTAGCCGCTCGCATATGTTGTTCAATCTTTTCATTCTGTTCGGCATCATGGTGATCAAGTGCACGCCGCGCTAAATCCTTGACGTAAGCAATTCCTATAATCTTGTCGATACTTTCGCCGACAACGGGAATGCGCGAATAACCAGAACGTAGAGCTAGCGATAAACCTTGACGTAGTGTTTTATCTCTTTCAATCCAGACCATATCTGTGCGCGGAACCATAAGTTCACGCACCAACGTGTCGCCCAATTCAAATACCGAGTGAATCATTTCGTGTTCATCAGATTCAACAAGTCCGCGCTCATGTGCTTGATCCACTAAGTCACGCAGTTCGGCCTCTGAAGTAAATGGACCTGATCTAAATCCCTTACCTGGTGTAATTGCATTTCCCAATGCAATGAGCAAACTGGTAACTGGTCCTAATGTCGCAGCCAGGAAAGATGCCACAATAATTCCACTGCGAGCCCACTTATGGGGTTGTTGTTTTCCTAATGTTCGAGGACCCACACCCACAAATACATATGAGGCTATAACCATAATCAACACAGTCAGCGCCATGGCTTGAGCCGAAGAATAGTTACGAAGCAAAATTGAAGCTAATAGGACAGTTGCAGTGAGTTCGCAAAGTTTTCGGACAAGAAGAATTACATTGAGATAGCGAGCTGGTTGCAATGAATAATTTTTAAGTAACTTTCCACCACGCTTGCTCTCTAATTCATCAATGACTATTCGTGAAATAGAAGTGAGGGCAGATTCACTTCCCGCAAGAAAGCCAGCAAAGGCAAGAAGTAAAACAATGCTAATAATTGCAATTGGGCTCACGACTTTTTCCAATTTGCAACTATGGATTCTTGTAGCTCAAACATTATTAGTTCATCCGCAAGTTCAACATGGTCATAACCCAATAGATGTAACAAACCATGAGTCGCCAAAATAAAAATTTCGTGCTCAACGCTATGTCCGGCACTCTTCGCCTGATCAGCCGCAACGCGTGGATCAATGACAATGTCACCTAAGGTCACAACATCATGGGCTGACTCTGGCATATCCATTGGAAAGGAAAGAACATCGGTTGTTCCGCCTTCATTCATCCACTTAATATGTAGCTCAGTCATCTCGGCATCATCGACAAAAAGCATGTTAAGTTCGCAATCCGGGTGTAGATCCAATTGCCCAAAAGCGAAAGCCATTAAAGATTGCATCTCTTGTGCGGGCACCAAAAGACCCGAAGTATTTGTTATTTCAAGTGTCATGGCTAGTTGCGAATTGGGCGAACGGCTTGGCGAGCATCATCGAATTGCGCGTATGCCTTGACGATATCTCCAATAAGGCGGTGTCTCACGACATCCTCAGCGGTTAGCTCAAGAAAGGCTATGTCATCAATATTTTGCAAGATGTCACGAATAACTCGAAGGCCAGAGTGAGAACCATTTGGTAGATCAACTTGCGTTACATCGCCAGTGACAACCATTTTTGATCCAAATCCAAGACGCGTGAGAAACATCTTCATTTGCTCAGGAGTCGTATTTTGAGCTTCATCTAAAATAATAAATGCATCATTGAGCGTGCGTCCACGCATATAAGCAAGAGGCGCTACTTCAATAACTCCCGATTGCATTAATCGTGGAATCGATTCAACATCAATCATGTCATGGAGTGCGTCAAAAAGTGGACGCAAATATGGATCAATTTTTTCAGACAAGGTTCCTGGAAGAAATCCCAAATGCTCCCCTGCCTCAACAGCTGGCCTTGTTAAAATTATTCGATTCACTTTTTTCTGTTGAAGCGCAGAAACCGCCATGGCCATTGCCAAGTAAGTTTTACCGGTACCCGCTGGTCCAATTCCAAAAGTTATTGTGTTCTCTTCTATTGCATCGACATACTTCTTTTGATTGGCAGTCTTAGGGCGAATAGTTCTTCCACGATTACTAACTATGTTGAGGGATAAAACTTCAGCCGGATGTTCTTGTGGAATCTGTGTCAGCATTGCAATTGAGCGAGTCACGGCATCGGCATTGAGAACATTTCCAGAGCGAATTACAACCATCATTTCATTGAAAAGATTTTCAAGAGTTTGGCAATCGATATGAGGACCGCGAAGAGTTACTTCATTTCCTCGTACAGTGATGTTGACTGATGGGAATGCGGCTTCAATAACTCTTAAATTTTCGTCGTGGGGACCAATCAATGCAACCATCGGAATGGCATTTGGGACGGTGATCAGTGTGCGCTCCATTGGTGGTAAATCTATCTTTATCCGGGTGGCCAAGCCAGTGCACGGCCCCCTAATAGATGCATGTGAGCATGAAAAACGCTCTGTCCAGCCTCAACGCCTGTATTGAAAACAGTGCGGTATCCAAGCAGGCCCCGCTCCTTCGCAATTACCTCTGCTGCCTTGAATAGCTCGGCAGTAATTGTTGGCGAAACTTTTGCTAATTCAAAGCCATTCTCAACATGGACGGTAGGGATGATCAACACATGCGTTGGGGCTTGAGGTGCGATGTCATTGAAGGCAACGACATTCTCATTTCGAAAAATAATCTCGGCCGGGATCTCACCTTCAATGATTTTGCAAAAAAGACATGTTGGATCTAGCGCCACGACTTCACCATACTCGAAGTTTTAACGATAGCGCCGAAACTGCGGCTAGGCCAGCATGCGCTGAACGCAGAACGGGCCTTCCCATTCGCGATAAGACTGCACCTGCTTCTTGGAAGCGAGCAAGTTCCTCCGGAGTGATTCCACCCTCAGGGCCAATAATGACCACAATATCTTTGGCGCTCTGAGGAAGTTCGATGTCGCTCAAAGTTTTTTCCGCACTTTCATGAAATACAACCACGCAATCCGACTGTGAAATGAAGGAGCAAATATTTTCAGTCGTAGCAGTTTCTAAAATTTTTGGAATTCTTAATCTACGCGACTGCTTGCTTGCTTCACGGGCTGTAACTTCAAATTTTTCGCTCCCTTTTCCGATACTTCGTGAAGCAGCCCACGGAATAATCGTGTCTGCCCCCGCCTCTGTAAGTAACTCAATTGCCTCTTTTGAGCGATCGCCTTTAGGAATTGCTTGAACAACAGTTATTGTTTTCAAAAGCGGCTCTTGAAATCCTGTTGCTAGAACTTCTACTTCCAGTGATTTCTTTTTTACCGCAAAGACTTTGACTTCCGACCATTTTCCAGCACCATCGCTGAGCATAAACTTTTCACCAGCAGTAATGCGTAGAACTTTGATTGCGTGATGAGCATCTTCGCTATCAAATTCGTAAATAGATCCTATGTTCATTGGAAGGTCAGAGACAAAAAATAGTGTGAGCATAACTATCGATTGAAAGCATCTTTGAATTTACTAAAGAGGCTGCCGTCGTGGTCTTTGACGTGACCTTCGCCTACTTTTTCTCCCCGAATTTCTGCAAATTTCTTGAGCAACTCCTCTTCTTCACGGTTTAACTTTGTTGGAGTCTGGACTTCAATATGCACAATGAGATCGCCGCGATGATTGCTGCGCAATCGAGTCATACCCTTGCCTTTGATAGAAACCGTTGCTGCACTTTGTGTTCCAGCTTTTACGTTTACATCTACTGGGCCATCAAGTGAATCAACACTAACTGTCGTGCCAAGTGCCGCAGCGCTCATAGAGATTGAGAGCGCAACATGCAAAGTTTCACCTTCGCGAACTAAATAATCATGATTTTTTTCAACTATCTCAACATGGAGATCACCCGCTGGTCCACCACCTGCTCCAACTTCGCCACGACCAGATAGTTGAATGCGATTTCCTGTTTCAACACCAGGTGGAATTTTGATTGCAATTGTTTGACGCGCACGTACACGTCCATCGCCAGCACATTCACGGCAAGGATGTGTAATAACGCTTCCATATCCTTGGCAGGCATTACATGGGCGCGATGTCATTACTTGTCCAAGTACAGAGCGCATTACATGTTGTGTTTCACCGCGTCCCTTACAAACTTGGCACATGCTTGGCGATTCACCATCTGCGCAGCCAGTTGCCAGACACTTCTCACACGCAATAGCGCTCTCGACAGAAATCTCTTTTTCGGTTCCAAAACAGGCTTCGTACAAATCGACTTCAATACGAATAAGAGCATCTTGGCCTTGGCGAGTACGCGGACGTGGTCCTCGAGATCCTCCGCCACCAAAGAATGCATCCATGATGTCGCCGAATCCACCACCAAAACCGCCACCACCGAAACCAGAACCACCCATGTCGTAACTTTGACGCTTCTGAGAATCGCTGAGTATTTCGTATGCAGCAGTTACTTCTTTAAATTTATCTTGTACGGAAGGATCAGGATTTACATCCGGATGTAACTCTCGGGCAATTTTGCGATAAGCCTTTTTGATTTCATCAGGGGTTGCATCGCGCGATACGCCAAGAGTTTGATAATGATCTGCCACTTATACGCCCTCATTTATAAATCGTCCGACATAACGTGCGACGGCAGATACAGCTGCCATCGATCCTGCATAATCCATTCGCGTTGGCCCAAGCACGCCGAGTGCACCTAGCGGAGATGAATCCGTGCCATAACCCACTGTGACAAGCGAAGTTGAACGCAGATTGGCCTCACTTTGTTCTGAACCAATTCGCACCTTTACTGTTTCGTTAGCATCACCGAGTAAACGCAGTAATACAACTTGCTCTTCAAGTGCTTCAAGCACGGGATGCATCTTGGCTGAAAAATCTTCTTGAAATCTTGCCAGGTTTGCAGTTCCGGCGAGCACCACTTTTTGTTCAGGTCGCTCCATCGCCATTTCAATTACTGTTGACAATACGATTGCAACATCGCGTCGCTCTTTCGTTGAATAGCTTTCCATTATTCCTGACAAACGCTCTGCCACATCAGGAAGATTCTGTCCCATCATTGCATTATTTAATTGATTACGAAGCGTAGAAATGAACATATCCGAAACGTCTTGCGTGAGTTCGATAGCACGCTGTTCGACGCGTCCTGCATCAGTAATCAAAATCATCATGAGGCGCGAGCTGGTAAGCGCCAAAATTTCTACATGGCGTACTCGAGATTTCACCATAGTTGGATATTGAACAACAGCTACTTGTTTAGTTACATCGGCCAACAAACGTACTGTTCGGATAACAACATCATCGAGATCTAGCGCACCTTCAAGAAAAGTTTCAATTGCCCGTCTTTCGGCGCCAGATAACGGTTTGACCGTTGCCAACTTATCTACAAATACTCTGTAACCAAGGTCGGTTGGAATTCGACCAGCACTTGTATGAGGCTGAGTAATCAAGCCTTCTTCTTCTAGTACCGCCATTTCATTTCGAATTGTCGCTGGAGAAATTCCTAGGCCATGGCGATCAGCAATAGATTTTGACCCCACTGGCTCTTGCGTTGCGACATATTCGTCGACAATCGCGCGCAGAATTTCTAGACGACGAGAAGACATATTTTTTAGATAGTCACAATCGCAACAGATAACAAGGTAAGTAAAAAGAATGCGGGAAAAGCAGTC
Organism: Actinomycetota bacterium; assembly: GCA_947451045.1. Classification (GTDB taxonomy): domain Bacteria; phylum Actinomycetota; class Actinomycetes; order Nanopelagicales; family Nanopelagicaceae; genus Planktophila. The sequence continues at coordinate 35,017 of CANFXM010000008.1, forward strand.
TTTGGTTTATTTGCGCGGAAGTGAAAGAAAATTGCGCCGGCCATAGTCACCCAAAGAACTAATAGTGGAACCCATTGCATCCATGCGAATCGAAGACCTGTTACTAAACCAAGTGCGGCTAAGGCTTCAACAATTCCGATGAGACGAGCAAGGCCGTCTTTGACATTGACTTCACGCGTACCTGAAAGACCTTTTTCATTTCCACTGGCTTTAGAAAGGCCAGAGATGACAAAGATAAGAGCTAAAAAAGCCACGATAATTTGGTGTGTTGTCTTCATAGTGCTCGAGGATACTAGATAACTAATTCGCGCACGATTCCATCAGCAATGAGGCGTCCTTGTGGGCTCAATTGAAGATGCTTATCAACCATACTGATGTGGCCACTCTCCCTATAACTCTCGATTCGCTCTAACTGAGTTGGACTCAGAGTTGAAATATCAATTCCTTCACGCATTCGAATTGCAAGCATGATTGATTCATCGTGCATCTGTTGCGGTGTCAAAATTTCGCTATCGAGAATGGGAGATTCGCCAGAGAAGAGTTTTTTCTTATACGTCGTTGGGTGCTTGAGATTCCAAAATCTTTTTCCGTCCAGATGTGAGTGCGCTCCGGGTCCAAGCCCCCACCAATTCTTATTCTTCCAATACGCAATATTGTGGCGACATTCATGTCCGGCCTTTGACCAATTGCTTAATTCATACCATTCCAGCCCTGCTTGATTACAAAGTTGGTTTACCAGCAAATACATATCAGCCATCACATCATCATCTGGCATGGAAATATCACCGCGCTTAATTTGTGCCGCAAGTTTGGTTCCACTTTCAACAATGAGGGCGTACGCACTGATGTGGTCAACACCTAAAGCAAGTGCAGATTCAATACTCAAGCGCCAATCTTGGAGTGACTCACCTGGTGTTCCATAAATGAGATCAACACTCACACTTGAGAATCCTGCAGCACGCGCCATCTGCACTGCCTTGGCAACGTTTGCAGGATTGTGTGTTCTATCCAGTGTGGCAAGAACATGTGGCACTGCAGATTGCATTCCAAAAGAAATGCGATTGAAACCAGCATCGCGATATTCGCGCATCTTCTCAGGAGTAACAGAATCTGGATTGGCTTCTAAAGTAATTTCGCAATTATCGGCTAGCCCATTGCGATCACGGATCGCACTTATGACTCGCCCTAAATCAGCAGCTGGTAAAAGGCTTGGCGTTCCGCCACCAAAGAAGATCGTTGGTACTAGGTCAGTTGGAGCGCTTTCGAGTTCTTTAAGAACCGCATCAATGTAATCATTGCTCACAATTTCTAGTGTTGCGCCATCTTGTAATTCATTAGGTGTGTAGGTATTGAAATCACAATAGCCACAACGTTTGATGCAATATGGGATGTGAACGTAGAACGATAAGTCAGACATAACTATTGCTTTCGTGCGGCTTTCACCTTTTCGATATCCGCATCAGTAGCAAGTGCTGCAACGAAGGCTTCTTGTGGAACTTCTACTCGTCCCACCATCTTCATGCGCTTCTTTCCCTCTTTCTGCTTTTCGAGGAGTTTGCGCTTACGTGAGATATCTCCACCATAACATTTTGCCAAAACATCTTTACGGATAGCACGAATACTTTCGCGAGCAATAATGCGAGAGCCAATGGCAGCTTGAATAGGAACTTCGAATTGTTGGCGAGGAATAAGTTCGCGCAATTTGCCCGTCATCATGACGCCATAGGCATATGCCTTATCGCGGTGAACTATTGCACTAAAGGCATCGACTGCTTCACCTTGCAACAAAATATCTACCTTGACGAGATTGCCTTCTTCGTCACCTTTTTCTTCATAATCAAGGGATGCATAACCCTTAGTGCGAGACTTGAGCTGATCAAAGAAATCAAAAACTATTTCTGCAAGTGGCAAGTTGTAGCGAATTTCAACGCGATCTTCAGAGATGTAATCCATCCCTAGTAATACACCTCGTCGTTCCTGACACAGTTCCATTATTGTTCCAATGAATTCAGATGGAGCCAAAATTGTTGACTTAACGATTGGTTCAAAGACGCTTTCAACTTTTCCATCAGGAAATTCCGAAGGATTAGTAACGCGGATCTGGCGGCCATCATCCATGGTTACGTTATAAACAACGTTTGGTGCTGTTGAAATGAGATTGAGATTGGATTCGCGCTCTAGTCGCTCACGCACAATTTCCATATGCAATAGACCTAAGAAGCCGCAACGGAAACCAAATCCAAGGGCAGCCGAAGATTCTGGTTCATACACTAAGGCCGCGTCGTTGAGTTGTAACTTATCGAGAGCTTCGCGCAATACTGGAAAATCTGCACCATCGAGTGGAAAGAGTCCCGAGAAAACCATCGGCTTTGGATCTTTGTAACCAGAAAGTGGGTGCTTTGTTGGATTGTTATAAGTGGTAACAGTGTCACCTACACGTGACTGGCGAACATCTTTTACACCAGTAATCAAATAACCTACTTCTCCCACACCAAGGCCTTTGCTTGCAACAGGCTCTGGAGAAATAACTCCGACTTCAAGTGCTTCATGGCGAACACCAGTTGAAAACATTTGAATTTGTTCACGTGGTGAAAGGTGTCCATCGATAACGCGAACATAGGTAACAACGCCGCGATATGAATCGTATACAGAGTCAAAAATAAGTGCACGGGCTGGTGCATTTGCATCACCTTTAGGTGCTGGAATTTGAGCAACAATTTGATCCAGAAGTTCTGCAACTCCATCACCAGTTTTGCCAGAGACGCGCAAACAATCTTCTGGTTTGCATCCAATAAGTTTTGCAAGCTCTGCTGCAAATTTATCGGGCTGAGCATTAGGTAAATCAATTTTGTTGAGAACCGGAATAATAGTGAGATTGTTTTCCATTGCTAGATAAAGATTTGCAAGAGTCTGCGCTTCAATTCCTTGCGCACAGTCGACGAGCAATACTGCGCCTTCACACGCCGCCAGCGAGCGCGAAACTTCATACGTAAAATCCACATGGCCAGGTGTATCAATCATGTTCAAGATGTATTCCTTGCCATCAATACCGCTTCGCCATGGCAGACGTACAGCTTGTGACTTAATAGTTATCCCGCGTTCGCGTTCAATATCCATGCGATCTAAATATTGTGCGCGCATATTGCGTGCCTCTACTACCTCGGTGATTCCAAGCATGCGGTCAGCAAGAGTTGATTTGCCGTGGTCAATATGAGCAATGATGCAGAAATTACGAATCTGCTCCGGATTAGTTGCTGCGGGTTGGGGCGCCTTAGCAAGTGAAATTGCAGGCATGAACCTAGCCTCGCTTTAGAGTGTAAAAGGAATTAACGTGCGCCGGCTTTGGCAGCAGCCTTAGCCATTGAAGACTTCTTATTTGCTGCAGCATTCTTGTGAAGAACACCTTTTGCAACTGCAACATCAAGTGCCTTTGAAGCGGTGCGAAGCTCTGTTGTGATTGCGCTGGCATCGCCTGCAGTAACTGTGTCGCGAAATTTACGGACGGCAGATTTGATTGATGAACGAACGCTCTTATTACGTGAACGAGCTTTTTCGTTTGTCTTAATTCTCTTGATCTGCGACTTGATATTTGCCACGTCTGTATATCTCCGAACTTTCTAGAACCTATGTGGTTTACGCCCGTATGGGCAGAGGCGAAAG
>CANFXM010000009.1 GCA_947451045.1 Actinomycetota bacterium
GAGAGCGGCGTGCGCATTGATCACCGCTTCATTTCATCGGCAACAGCTGATCTACCGATTCGAATCTACACACCAGAGGGTCCGGGGCCATTCAATGCCTTTATTTATTACCACGGTGGCGGCTGGGTATTTGGTCATATTGATCGATATGACGCACAACTAGTTTCCTTAGCCAAGAAAACTAATTCAGTAGTTGTATCTGTCAATTATCAAAAATCACCTGAACATAAATTTCCGATTCCACATGATGATTGCTATGAAACTTTGGAATGGGTTGCCGCAAATGGTAAATACCTCAACATCAATGTAAATAAAATTGGAGTGGGTGGAGATAGCGCTGGTGGAAATTTAGCGTCAGGTGTTGCATTACGTGCCCGCGATGAAGGCAAAATCAAATTGGCATATCAGTTGTTGATCTACCCTGCTAACGGATTAGATTTTGAAGCACCTTCGTATATCAATAATGCAGAAGGCTATGGACTCACACGTCGCGGCATGATGTGGTTCTGGGAACAGTATTTGAATGAAAAAGACAAAAATAATCCTTATGCATTGCCACATACAGCAAAGTCATTAGCTGGTCTTGCACCTGTTGTCATTATTACCGCCGAATACGATGTGCTTCGCGATGATGGATTGCTCTATGCGAAAAAGCTCAAAGAGGCTGGTAACTATGTTGTTCATAAAGATTACGAAGGACACATTCACGGCTTCTTTAGCCACGGTAAATATGTAGATGAAGGCATTGCCGTTCGTGACTTCTTTGCAGCCGAAATCAATAAAATACTTGCGAGCTAATTAATGTCAGCTCAACCATTTGTATTGCGAAGCGGATTAGAAGTTGACCTGCGAGTACGAAGCGCATTGGTCTCTGATTCACTTGACCTCATCGGAATCCGAAACAATGTCATGTCGCGCGCAGTCACCCCGCTTATTTCTTCAATGAAAATTATGGGCTATGCATCCACTATTGAGTTTGTTGAAGGCAATGACTTTGATGCTCAAGATCCATATGGTCCTGCCATTGATTATCTGGATACTTTGAATTCAGGAGATGTTGCAGTGGTTGCAACAGGACATTCAACAAAGTCAGCCTTTTGGGGCGAACTATTTTCAACAGCTGCTAAGGGTCGAGGCGCGCTCGGGGTTGTCACCGATGGGCCACTTCGCGATACTCAAGAAATATTGCCTGTTGGATTTAGTGCATTTGGAATCGGAACCCTTCCCTTTGATTACAAGGGCCGCATGAAGGTGAGCAATGTGCATTCACGTGTGAATTGTGGGGGAGTCGAGATCGATCAGGGCGATTTCATCGTGGCTGATAATGACGGAGTTGCTGTTGTACCAGCTTCGAATATTGATGAAGTTATTACTCTGGCCAATGAGCGAGCACGTCGCGAAAGCACAGTGCTCAAGGAATTACTTGAAGGAAAAAGCGTTCGATCAGTATGGGATACCTATCGTGTGTTGTAAAAGAACAGTGGAGAAATCGCTATGAGTCAAAAACCATTCATTGATGCACATCAGCATGTGTGGAAATATTCAGAACGTGAATATTCGTGGATTACCCCAGATATCACTGATTTGTTAGGACATGACTATGTACAAGAACAAGTCAATCCTTCAATAGCTAAATTTGGCATTACGGGAACTGTCTATGTTCAGGCAGCCGATACCTATGATGACACTTTCTATATGTTCGCATCAGCATCAAAAAATCCACAGATCACTGGAATAGTGGGATGGGTCCCCCTAGATCGTACAGAAGAATCTATTGCCGCATTAGAAATTTTCACTAAGAATTCAATCTTCAAGGGTGTGCGAAACCTGACACATGATTACAGCAATTCAAAATATGAGTCAGATGATGCTTGGGTCTTACGCGAACCAGTGCTTAAGACCTTAGGTGAAGTGGCTGCTCGCAACCTCTCATTTGATTATGTAGCAATCAAACCTGAACACACCCGTAATGTTCCTACAATTGCCAAGCGTTTCCCCAACCTAACAATAATTGTTGATCACTTTGCAAAGCCAGATATCAAAGGTGGGCAATGGGAAGAATGGTTAGTGGAATTGAAAAAAGCTGCCGCATTTCCAAATGTCTATACAAAATTTTCTGGACTCAATGTCTTATCTGATTGGAAGAAATGGACGATTGAAGATTGGCGTCCATATGTTATGGCGATGAAAGAAGCATTCGGAACTAATCGAATGATGATGGGAAGTGACTGGCCCTTTTCAAGTATGGCTAATGATTACGACACAATATGGAATGCACAGCTCGAACTCATCAAAGATTTTTCAGAAGAAGAGATTGATGATCTGAAGTATAAAACTGCAATCAAGGCATATCGCCTTTAAGGATGGAGTAGTTATGAAAAGAGTCGGTTCAGTAATCGGAATTGCAGATGGTGCTCGCGCGGAATACGAGCGCATTCACGCAGCTGTTTGGCCAGAAATCCTTGAACAAATTCGCAAAAGCCACATTCAGAACTATTCCATTTATCGCCACGGCGATCTTCTCTTCTCCTATTTTGAATATGTAGGAAATGATTACGAAGGCGATATGAAAGCCATGGGAGATGATCCAAAGACGCAGGAATGGTGGTCACTTACTATTCCGATGCAAAAACCAATGGATGATCGCGCAGATGGTGAATGGTGGAAAACGCTACCTGAGGTATTCCATACAGACTGATTCAATCTCTCCAATACCTTCAATACCGGTACGAACAACTTGTCCGGGCTGAAGATATTTTGTTGGATTCAATCCCATCGCAACACCAAATGGTGTACCTGTATTAATGACATCTCCAGGAAATAACTCCATAAATTGGCTGATGTACCAAACAATGTGATTGATTCCAAAAAGTAAATCACTTGTACGTGAGTCTTGTCGCATTTCGCCATCGACGCTGCACCATAAACGTAAGTCATGTGCATTTATTTCATCACCAGTAACAATGCATGGACCAATCGGATTAAATGTTGGAAAAGATTTCCCCTTCATCCATTGTCCAGATCGTTCAATTTGCCAATGACGCTCACTCACATCTTGCGAGATTGTGTATCCCAAAATATGTTGAGCTGATTCAGATTCATCCTTTAAATAGAGTGCGCGCTTACCAATAACGATTGCAAGTTCGACTTCGTAATCTGTTTTTAAGCTCCCTGGCGGAATAACAATCGCATCATTAGGCCCAACAACGCTATCGGGGGCCTTCATGAAGATAATTGGTTCAGGGGGAGTCGCCGCATTTGTCTCTTTGATGTGCAACAAATAATTTAGGCCCACACAAATAACTTTTGTGGGGTGAGCAATGGGTGAACCAATCCGTAACGATTTGTTATCAACTCGTGGCAGTACAGAAAGATCTGCACTTGCTACTTTCTGGTAACCCCCGTTGCTCAGTGTTTCGCGATCCCAATCTGGAATTAAAGAGTCAACAAAAATCGCTTCTGTGCCAACTAAAACGGCTGGCTTTTCATGGCCAGCTTCTCCCAATCGGGCTATACGCATCTAAAAACCTTTCTCACGAATTATCCAATATCCTATAGACAAATCCCCAAAAATCCTCCAAGATTCCCTCTATGCAGTTCCAAGCCCTGGAGCTGTTCTTCTGCACTATGGATTCCTTCTCGTGGGGATTTTCTGGTGCGAGGTTACATTCGTTACAGAAGGAGTTTGAATGAAGTCATCGTTCCGAGTCTCCGGAAAGTCAGTAGTTGCAGTTAGTGCACTTACTTCGGCTTTTGCATTGGTCCTTAGTGGTCTCTCGATTACCCCAGCGAGTGCAGCCCTAGGAACAGCACCGGTAACACTCACAATTCAACATGAAACAACTGGAGATCGTCCAGAACTTGAATGGCATGCAGTAGCAGCAGCATTCGTTAAGTTGCATCCAAACGTCACTATCAAGTATTCACCAATTACAAATGAAGCTAAGGGTGGAACAAACCTTCAGGTTATTACATCTGATGGAACTCCAGATATCGTCCTACTTCCATTGAACTCAAATGTGTATACACAGGTTGTAAAAGGTAAAGGCATGGTTCCACTTGATGGAATTTTTGCTGCTGATAACACTGTAAAGCGCATTGGGCCACCAGCTGCTGCTTTGAAGCAAGCAGATGGTCACTACTATGCAACACCTCACTCTGTTGTTTATTACAACGTGCTTTGGACAAACCCAGATGCAATCAAGAAGGCCGGTGCTAAGGCTCCAGCTAATGGACACTTTGCATCAGTTGCACAACTCATTGCATTCAGTAAGGCATGTAACAAAGCTGGTTATGCCGGACTTGCAATTGGTGGAAAGACAAACTTCCAAGCTTCTTGGATGTTTGACTCAATGATGCCGTCAGCTGTCACAAAGAAGGCACTCAATAACTACATCAATAGCTACAAGCCAGACGTTGCAATAACTGCTAACTGGACTGATCCAGGAATCATCAAGACTCTTGATGCACTTGGAGCAATTGCTAAGGGTGGCGTTTACCAAAATGGTTACCTAGGCATGGATCTAGATCAAGCAACTGCATACTTTACAGCTGGAAAATCATGCATGCTCCTTGGTGGAACATGGATGCCAGGTGGTGCTTTCAAGACTGAAACCGATAAAGGTGCTATGAAATTCACACCAGGTTTTGCAGTATTGCCAGGAGTAGTTGCTGGATCAAAGGCAACTCTTACTCCTTATTACGGTGATGCCTACGGTGTACCAGTGAAGTCAAAGAACCAAGAATGGGCTTTGGAATTACTTCGCTTCTTCATCAGTGATACAGGACAGAAGATTGGCAGCGTTGACGCAGCCGGAAATCTTCCAGTGGTCAACACAGTGAAAGCATCTTCTGATCCTAAGGTCACACCACAGGCAGTCCAAGATGTGCTTGCATTTGTTGCAACAGATGGAGCTCAATCAGGATGGACTTCTGAAGTACCTGGCGCATACGGCCAGACCTTCCTAAATCCATTGATCCAGAAATTACAAGAAGGTGGCACAACTTCTGCTGCAATCGCAGCGGCACAGCAGGCCAAACTTATGGACGTGCGCAAGAACGGTCTCTAAGCCGTACTTTCGCAAGTAGTAATTTCTGTTAGTAATTAAAGGCTTCGGCCCTGAGTTGAATTGAGGAAGAGATGTCAGTGAAGAACGAAAGTCCTTCAAAGCAAGTTTCAACCTCATCAGCTCAGGGCCGAAATCTTTTTTCACGGAAGAAAAAAGCTCGCATCGGTTTAGATGCAATAAATATCCGAAGCGCCCGAATCACTTTGATTCCAGTTTTTCTCCTACTTTTTATTTTTCTAGCACTTCCTATGTTCAATTCTTTCAAACTCAGCTTTTCTCGCTGGGGAGGTTTTGGACCGGTCGAATCTGCTGGGTGGACTAATTACCAACGACTTATTTCTGATCCTCAGATGCATTACTCATCGAAGATCACAATTATTTACGCATTCACAGTTGCTTTTTTTGTAGTTGCTGTTGGAGTGTTGTTGGCAGCGGCCGTGAGCGCGAATGTGCGCGGCCACAAAGCCATGAAAATTATTTGGTTTTTCCCAGGTATTGCACCTCCCACTGCTGTTGCAATTTTCTGGAGCAGCAGCTTTCAGCCAGATAGTGGTGTCGTAAATATCTTTTTGAAAAGGATTGGCCTAGGTTCTAATCACGCATTGTTAGCCAGCTCCCATACCGCCCTTTTCCCGGTAATGTTTGTGGGAATATGGAGTGCGGTGGGATTCGCATTCTTGGTAATCCTTGGCGCAGTTGAACAAATTCCTGTTTCACTTCGTGAAGCTGCACACGTTGATGGAGCAAATGTTTTCCAACAATTTACCAAAATAACTTTGCCACTTATTCGGCCAATCCTGATGACAATTTTTACGCTCGAAGTTATTTGGACTTTCAATGGCTTTACCGTCGTATGGGCTATGACAAATGGTGGCCCGGCAGATTCAACATCGATTTTGCCAATATTGGCGTATAAAGAAGCATTTAGATATGGCCGCTTTGGTACCGCCGCTGCAATGGCAGTTATCACTGGAATTTTCTTGATGATAGTTGGTGCTATTGGAATTCGCCTGAGTCGATCGGAGCAACAGTAATGAAAGCTCTTATTTCCAAATTTTTCGCGCAATTAGGTGTTTGGGGTTGGACCGCACTTGTCCTTGTTCCTTTTTTCTTTATCTTACTTTTTGGAACAAAAGATACTTCTGATATTTATGGCAAACCATTAAGTTTGATTTACAAACCGCACTTTCAGAATTTCGCAAGTGCGTGGAACGTAGGTGGGGTTAATGGCGCAATTGGTAAATGGTTTATTAATACCGGATTACTGGTTACAGTCGCGCTCGTAGTCTCGCTCTGTGTGGCTGTACCTGCCGCATATTTCACAATCTTCTTGCCTCCTAAAGCAAATCGTCGAGTGATGGTTACGGTCTTGAGTGGCACAGTTGTGCCGACTATTTTGTTAGTGATCCCTTACTTCAAGGCGTATAACCAATACCACATGCTCAATAAACCTATTTTTGCAGGTTTGGCATATGGCGTACTTGCAATCCCTACAACATTCTTATTGATGAATCGCTTCTTCTTAGATTTTCCACGTGAAGTTTTGGAAGCAGGATTACTCGATGGACTATCGAATTCAAAAATTTTTAGAAAACTGGTTCTGCCATTATCAGTTGGACAAATTGTCTCAGTTGGAATTCTTACACTGATCTGGGCTTGGGGCGATAGTCAGATTGCAATTGTGCTTTTACAAACTCAGGATTCGCAACCAATCTCCGTTGGAATGCTCTCATTCGCTGCGGACTTCACCACAAATTTGGGTGCCACATTTGCTGGTCTTTCAATGGCAGCAATTCCACCAGTAATTCTCTACATCATTTTGAGCAAGTACGTCACTAAGGGAATTGCCCTTGGTGGAATTACAAAGTAAGGGAAAACCTCATGGCGGAAGAGACAGTTTTTGATTTAGAAAAACTCGCTACACGCATGAATGATTATTACCCACTTATCAATGGACACGAGAAACGTTGCAAGAATTGGTTTACAGGCGCTGGGCTTGGAATGTTTATTCATTGGGATCACACAAGTGCACAGGGAATTGAAATCTCTTGGCCATTGGTGGGCGGAGTTTTTGCACTCCCAGGCGGCAAAAATGTCTCCGTTGATCAGTACCACTCAACTGAAACAACCTTTAATCCAACTCAGTGGGATCCCAAAGAGATTGCAAAGCTAGCAAAAGATGCAGGAATGGCTTACGTAGTATTTACATCTAAACATCACAACGGTTGGGCAACTTGGCCATCTAAAGTGGGAAATAGAAATATAACTTCGTCTCCATATGGAAAAGCTGGTGGAGATATCTTGCGCACCTACGTTGATGCAGTGCGCGCAGAGGGCTTGAAAGTTGGAGTGTATTACTCACTTTCTGACTGGGGACATGAAGATTATTTAGCATGGAAAGATGAATATCTCCCCTATGTATTTGGTGATAGCGCACCAATGGGAACACCAGAACAATGGCAGCGTTATAGAAAGTATCTAAAAGATCAACTCACTGAAATTCTTACAAACTATGGTCAAATCGATATGTTGTGGTTTGACGGCGCTTGGGAGCGCAGTGATGAAGATTGGAACTCGAAAGATATCGGGGACCACATTCGCTCACTATCACCAGATACTTTGATTAATGATCGCCTCTTTACTCAAGGCGATTTCCGCACACCAGAACAATGGATTCCTGCTCAACCACTTCCTGAACCATGGGAATGTTGTATGACAATGAATTATTCATGGGCCTACGTTCCATCAGATACAGCATTCAAATCACCATATGAAATCTTGCGTACTTTGATTGAAGTTGTATCTCGCGGTGGAAATCTCTTGCTCAATATTGGGCCACGTGGAGATGGATCATTAGTTCCAGAAGAGCGCGACATAATGGTTGAACTTGCCAAGTGGATGAAGACAAATAAGGAGAGCGTTGTTGGTGTTACTCCAGGTCTTGAACCATGGCAGTTCTATGGCCCAAGCACTCAAAATGGAAACCTTGTCTACCTACATCAATTTGCAATGCCAACTGAGTCAGTTGTTGCTCGTGGCATCAAAGTTGCTCGAGTGAAATCAGTAAAGATTCTTGGTAGCAATGAAGAATTGAAATTTACTCGCCGTACTGCAATAAACGACATTTCCCTCAAAGATCCAGATGGCGAGATCATTATTGATGTTAAGGGCAAGAACCTTTCAGGTCTCATTCCTGTCATTGTTCTTGACCTCAGTGCCAACCCCGAAGATGTTTCACTTCGGAATTGGTAATGGACGCATTCAAGCGCTTTGAGCGTGAAGTTCCAGAATGGTTCCTTGATGCCAAATTAGGTTTTATGGTTTCGTGGGGAGCTTTTTCTGTTCCAGCGTGGGGCGAGCCAATTGGTGAGCTTGGAACTATTGATGATTGGAAACATTGGTTTAAGCACAATCCTTACGCGGAGTGGTATTACAACACCATTCGCATTGAAGGATCACCGGCAAGGGAATTTCATAAGAAGAATTTCAATGATTGTGATTATGACGACCTACTAGATATGTGGAAAGCAGAAAAATTTAATCCCGACGAGTGGGCGAAATTATTTGCGTACGCAGGCGCGCAATACATCGTGCCGCTTTCAAAACACCATGATGGGATCACGCTCTGGGATGCTCCCGGGACGGGTACTCGTAACACAGTGCATCGCGGACCAAAGCGTGATCTCATCGGTGATATTGCAACTGCTGTTCGTAAGGCAGGTATTCGTTTTGCTGTGTATTACTCCGGTGGCTTGGACTGGGAAGTTACAAAAACACTTCCGGCTATTTCAGATACCAATCAGGGTGGCGAAGGCATGCAGCGTCCAGTTGACGCCGCTTATTCGATGTACGCATATGAGCACGTCATTGATTTGATCGACCGTTATAAGCCAGATGTTTTATGGAATGACATTGAATGGCCCGATTTTGCAAAGCGCGACGGCGCATATTCACTCGCTGCACTTTTTGATTATTACTACAAAGTTGTGCCCCACGGTGTTGTCAATGATCGCTGGGGTAAGGAAACTCATTCAGATTATGAAACGAGTGAATACCAGTACATGTCTGATAGCGAAGGTGCTGCTGCGTGGGAAAATTGTCGCGGAATCGGACTTTCATTTGGTTATAACCAAGTTGAATCAGAGCAGCACTCGCTCAATACCGAAAGCGCACTTCGTCATTTCTTAGATATTGTTTCGCGCGGTGGAAATTTTCTTCTCAATGTTGGTCCGACTGCATCAGGTGAAATTCCAGATATTCAAAAGAAAGTTCTTATGGGGCTGGGCGATTGGATGGCAATTAATTCTGGCGCCGTTTATGCAACCCGCGCCATCAAGGAAATTCCTGCATCAGATACACCATGGGTGCGCTGGGCAAAGAAAGGCAATTCTGTATTTGCCTACATTGACGCTGAGGGAAGTGTTGAATTCATTGCTCCTGCCAGCCTTGTCAATGATAAGAAAGCCACAATTTTTGGTGGCTCAGCGATAACTGCCACTCGCAATGGCGACAAAGTTTCAATGACAATTCCGACTCCAAAAGTGCCGGGACCAACTGTTATTGAATTTTCACACTAAGCATCAATAAGGAGATAACCATGGAATTTCAGAACTTCGAACGCTTCAATCGCCCAGTGCCAGCATGGTTCTCTGATGCCAAGTTTGGAATATTCATTCACTGGGGTGCTTACTCAGTACCTGCTTGGGCAGAACCAACCGGTGAATTGGGTGCTGTTGATGAAAGTGTATGGATGGCACATAACCCATATGCAGAGTGGTACTACAACACCATTCGCATTGAAGGATCACCAGCGCAAAAGCACCAACAAGAAGTTTATGGCGGCGCACCATATGACGATTTCCTAGATCAGTGGAAAGCAAGCAAGTTCAATCCAGATGATTGGGCCGCTCTATTTGCTAAAGCTGGGGCACAGTATGTAATTCCAACTACTAAGCATCATGACGGAATTACTTTGTGGGATGCACCAGGTACAGGAACACGTAACACGGTTGCGCGTGGTCCAAAGCGTGACTTGGTAGGTGCAATTGCTGAAGCAGTTCGCAAAGCTGGCATTAAGTTTGGCGTTTATTACTCAGGTGGTTTGGACTGGAGCGTTGATAACTTCCCTCCAATGACAAAGAGCGAACACGTGCGCGGATACCGTCCAAGTGATGCTGCCTATGCAATGTATTGCTATGAGCACATTACGGACTTGATCAATCGCTATAAGCCAGATGTTTTATGGGATGACATTGAGTATCCAGATTTTGCAAAGCGTGAAGGCGCATATTCACTCGCTGCAATCTTTGATCAGTATTACAAGGCTGTTCCACAAGGTGTCACAAATGACCGTTGGGGAGTTCCACATTCTGATTACAAGACAAGTGAGTACCAACATGGACTCGATAATGAGAGTGGAGCCGCTTGGGAAAACTGCCGCGGTATCGGACTCTCATTTGGTTACAACCAAATTGAGGACGAGAAGCACTACATGAGTATCAATGCCGCTCAGCACCACTTGATTGACATTGTTTCTCGTGGCGGAAATCTTCTGCTCAATGTTGGTCCAACTGCTGATGGTGAAATCCCTGCATTCCAACGCAAAGTTCTTGAAGGCATTGGCGCATGGATGGCAGTCAATAAGGCAGCAATTTACGCCTCTCGCGTTGCAGAAGATGTGAAGCCATCTGATTCTCCTTGGGTTCGCTGGACTGCAAATGGCAAGAAGCGTTATGCAATCATTGATGCAACTGGTTCAGTTGAATTTGATGCACCAGAGAGTGCTGTTGATATCAAGAGTGCAACAGTTCTTGGTGGCGCAGCAATTGCAGTGACACGCAATGGTTCCAAAATATCAATGACTATCGCAGCGCCAAAGGTCGAAGGACCAACTGTCGTAGCTTTCAACTAGTCATACACGATTGATGTTGTGATGGCCACTGAAACTACCGTTTTCGATAAGGAAGCGTTAGCCCCGAGGTTAAATGATTTTCATCCTCTTATCAGTGGTCATCAACAACGTTGTTCAGAGTGGTTTACAGGTGCTGGGTTAGGGCTTTTTATTTGCCTCGATCATGCAAGTCAACAAGGAATTGAAATGTCATGGCCGATGCTAGGCGATGTTAACTTTGCGCTACCTCTTGGTGGCCTTGTAACAGTTGAGATGTATCGTTCTACGGAAAGTACTTTCAATCCAACGAAGTGGAACCCAAAAGATTTTTTACAAAAAGCAAAAGATGCAGGTTGTAAATATGCAGTATTTACTGCAAAACATCACAGTGGTTGGGCAATTTGGCCTTCAAAATTTGGTGATAAAAATATTTCAACCTCTATTTTTCAAAGAACAGGTCGAGATATTTTACGGGAATATGTTGATGCCGCACGTGAAGTCGGAATAAAGGTAGGAATCTATTATTCGTTAGCAGACTGGGGTCATGAGGGTTATTTGGAATGGAAAGATGAATACCGTCCATACATTTTCGGCGAAAGCCCTCCTATAGGAACTGCGGAGCAATGGGAATCATTTCGTCAGTACACAAAAGATCAATTGACTGAATTATTGACTGAATATGGTCCAGTTGATCTTTTATGGTTTGACGGTGTGTGGGAACGCAGTGATGAGACATGGAACTCGAAAGATTTTGGAGACCACATTCGCTCAATCTCACCAAACACTCTCATCAATGACAGACTTTTTACTCAAGGGGATTATCGAACTCCTGAGCAATGGATTCCAGCAAAACCGATTGCGGAACCTTGGGAATGCTGCATGACCATCAATTATTCATGGGCATATGTTCCAACTGATAAGACATATAAATCAACATATGAAATCTTGCGCACTCTTATTGAAGTTGTCTCACGCGGTGGAAATCTACTTCTAAACGTTGGACCTAAACCAGATGGCACTTTGGCAACTGAAGAAGCACAAACATTAGATGATTTGGCAATCTGGATGAAGGTCAATAAAGAGAGTATTGAAAACGTGAGACCGGGTCTTGAAGATTGGCAGTATTACGGACCTTCAACACAGCGCGGAGAGATTGTTTATTTGCATAATTTTGCGCTTCCACAAGAAAGTGTTGTTGTCCGTGGCGTTAAGGTTGCTCGACTCAAGTCTGCCAAAGTGTTAGGAAGTAATGAAGAACTTACATTTACACGCAGGACAGCAATTCATGATGCAGAGATGCCTGATCCTGACGGAGAAATAATTATTGATGTTCGAGGCAATAAAGTCGACGGTCTTATGCCCGTCATTGTTCTAGATTTTGGTGGCAATCCGTCATCTGTACAGATTCGTAATTGGTAGAACCAAACTAAAAGGAGAAGAAAATGGCAGAGCACCGCAAGATCACTGACACTAATGTGAACTGGGATCGTTTCAAACGTGATGTCCCACAGTGGTACACCGAAGCAAAGTTCGGCATATTTATTCACTGGGGCGCTTACTCGGTACCTGCATTTGGTGAACCTATTGGCGAGCTCGGAACAATGGAAGCCAAAACTTGGTTTCCACATAACCCATATGCCGAGTGGTACTTCAACACAATTCGCATTGAAGGCTCTCCTGCACAAGAATTCCATAAGAAGACATATGGCAATGCACCCTATGACGACTTTTTAGATCAATGGAAGGCAGAGAACTTCAATCCGGATCAATGGGCAGAGCTGTTCCAATATTCCGGCGCACAGTACGTTCTACCTACAACAAAGCACCATGATGGAATCGCACTCTGGCCAGCTCCTGGAACTGGAACTCGTAACACGGTAGATCGTGGACCAAAGCGCGACCTCATTGGAGATATTGCAACCGCAGTTCGTAAAAAGGGATTACATTTCGGTGTTTATTATTCAGGCGGCTTGGATTGGAGCATTACAGATCTTCCACCACACAATGATGGATATGAGTTAGCACGACCATCGGATGCTGCATATTCAATGTATTGCTACGAACATGTAGTCGACATCATTGATCGTTATAAGCCAGAAGTTATTTTCAACGATATCAATTGGCCAGATTTCTCAAAGCGCGAAGGTGAATATTCACTTCCTGCCCTCTTTGATTATTACTATTCACATGTTCCAACAGGAGTAGTAAATGATCGTTGGGGAATTCCACACTGGGATTACAAGACAAGTGAATACAAGATGAACTTGCACGTTGAAGATGGGGGGGTTTGGGAAAATAATCGCGGTGTTGGTTACTCATTTGGATATAACAAACTTGAAACTGATGAGCATTACCTCGATATCAGTGGTCTACTCCATCACTTACTCGACATTGTCTCTCGTGGTGGAAATCTACTTCTCAATGTTGGCCCAACTGCATCAGGTGAAATTCCTGAATTACAGCAGAAAGTTTTGCGCCAAATGGGTGATTGGATGAAGATTAATTCCAAGGCTATTTACGCTTCCCATGCTGTTCCAGAGTTCAAGGCATCTGATGCACCATGGATTCGTTGGACTGGTGTTGGCAAAGAAGTATTTGCTCACATCGAATCAAGTGGAAAAACTACTTTCGAAGTTCCAGAATCGTTAGTGGATGATTCAAGTGCGCATTTCCTCAGTGGAGAAAAAGCAACAATTTCTCGTAGTGGAAATCAAATCACTGTTGATATCGATGCGAAGCACTCACCAATGGCAGTTCTTGCTTTCAAGCGCCGCTAATAAATTCTAAATAAAAAGCGGGTCCCACTCTTACGAGTGAGACCCGCTTTTTAGATTTTTAATTAATCTCTAAACGGAGGCTGATCGAGTAGTTCTTCGTGAAGAGGACCAAGATCAGTTGAGAGTGAAGCGTTGAGCCCCGCTAGTTCATCTGCGCTCAATGTGATGCTGACGCCCTTGAATGAATCCAGAATTGACTCTGGACGTGTTGCACCAGGAATTGGAATTTCAACAGGTGAATTAGCAAGGTGCCATGCAATTGTTATTGCATATGCAGATACACCTTTTGCTTTAGCTAATTCATCAAATGCATTGTACTTACCAGTTCCGACAGCGCCGGCATTACCAATTCCACCCATAGGTGACCATGGTAAGAATGCGATTCCGTTTTCTTTACAGATCTCTAATACTTCTGCGCCGTGACGGTAGCGAGGACTCCATTCGTTTTGTACAGAGATGAGTCCACCTTGTGCTGGAGTTCCACCAATTTTGATCGCCCGGCGAAGTTGTTCTGCATTGACGTTACTCACACCAACGTTGAGAACAATTCCGTGAGCTTTGAGTTTCATGACGTTTTCAAATTGTGTCTCATATGGCATGGTGTGATTCAAGCGATGATGTTGCCACAATTGAATCTTTTCTACACCGAGCTTTGCAGCTGATGCTTCAGCAGCACGATAGAGATAATGCTCTTCAGCGTTGCGACCTCCAGTACCAAACCAATCATTTCCTGGACCACGTGTGATTCCACCTTTAGTTGCGATTACAACTTTGCTTTTCGCATCCGCCGAACCATTCCAAGTGCGAAATGCTTCGCCAACTAATTTTTCATTGTGACCGATTGTGTTCCATGTTGGAGCGTAAATATCAGCAGTATCGAGCAAAGTGATACCAGCATCGAGTGCTGCATGAATCACGCTAATTGCTTGATCACGTTTTTCGAGAATCCATGCCTTTTCTGGCGGGAATCCTGACATTGGCATACAGCCAAGACCAATAGGAGAGACTTGATATGGACCGAGGGTTCTAGTTTGTGTCATGCGTCTATCTTTCCATCTTTTTCCTTGAACACATATTGAACGAGGTAAATATTTTCACTTGAAGGGCTTTGTCTCATCTATTGGATAAGGTGCACCAATGAGTGAGTTATCTGCCCAAGTTCGCAAAGCACTCGATGCTGCAGTTACTGCAATTGGTGGCTCACCTCGTGATGGTCAGATTGAAATGGCTGAAGCAGTTGCAAATGCGCTCACAGATCGCCACCACCTTATGGTGCAAGCAGGAACCGGTACTGGAAAATCACTGGCATACATTGTTCCGGCGCTAGTACATGGTCGAAAAGTATTGGTAGCAACAGCGACACTGGCGCTTCAAAGACAGTTGGTAGAAAGAGATTTACCCGCTGTTGTACCGGCTCTTGAAAAAGTATTAGGTCGAGATATTACGTATGCAATATATAAAGGCGTAGGTAATTACATCTGTCTGCAAAAAATGAATAGCACTGACGAAGATCCCGATGGTGAAGTCTTACTTGAAGTCTCTTCCCTTGGAAAAGATGCGCAGCGCCTTCATGCATGGGCAAAAACCCCTGGGATTACTGGTGATCGCGATGATGCACCAGATGTAGATCGTCGGGTATGGCTAGCTAATTCCACATCGGGGCGTGAATGCGTAGGCGCGGATAACTGTAATTATGGCAGCCAATGTTTTGCAGCCAATGCCAAAGCAAAAGCACAAAGTGCTGATGTGGTCGTTACAAATCACACCTTATTAGCAATTGAAATTGTAGATTCGCATCCAATTTTGCCAGAGCGTGACGCAGTAATTTTGGATGAAGCACATGAGTTTATGGATCGCACTACGCAAGCGGTTACTGAAGAGCTCACCGCTGCTCGCGTTATTCGCGCAGCTGCAATGGCTCGAAAATATATGCCAGGAAAATTAGCGGACGCGTTTACAAAAGCTGCAGATAATTTTCACGATGCGATGGCCGATTACGGTGATCATGTCCGCGCTGATTTTTCCGCGCAAGGCAGGCTAGAAGAAATTCCATCGGTACTTGAATCTCCTATTCGAAAGGTGCGTGAAGCGGCTCAAGCAATTACGCAATCACTGACTGCCGATGAAGAGGCAATAGGTACTGATGCAATGGCAGAGCGAGCTCGAGTAAAGGGCGCCGTAACGGAAGTTTCAACCACTGCTGCAAAAATCCTCAAACTAGGTAATGGTCAAGTGCTCTGGTATGAACCAACGTTTTCAACACTTCACCTCGCACCACTTTCGGTCTCACACGTGTTGCGTTCAAACCTGCTCACCCAAACTCCTGTCATAGCAACATCGGCAACACTGACCGTTGGAAATAATTTTGATGCAATGGCCAAAAGCATTGGTTTTTTAGTAGGAAGTGATGCTGACGTTGCCGAAATTGCTGATGATGAAATAGATCCCGCCAATGTTCAAATGCTCGATGTGGGCTCTCCCTTTGATTTTGCTAACCAAGGTGTTCTCTATATGCCAAAACACTTGCCAGAACCTGGCCGCGATGGTCCTAGCGCCGAAGTCCTAACAGAACTTGGCGAACTCATCGATGCTGCCGGCGGTCGCACACTTGCACTCTTTAGTTCATGGCGCGGAGTCGAAGCTGCGGATTTACATTTGCGCAAAGTTTTAGCTGATCTTCCAATAAAAATTATTACCCAAAAACGTGGAGATTCTGTTGGCCCATTAGTTGAGCGTTTTGCAAAAGATGAAACTTCGGTACTCCTTGGAACTATGTCACTGTGGCAAGGCGTCGATGTTCCGGGGGATTCATGCATTCTCGTTGCAATAGATCGCATTCCTTTTCCCCGCCCCGATGAACCTGTCATGTCTGCTCGTGCATCACAAGCTGATGAGGCAGGTGGAAGCGGCTTTATGCAAGTTTCTTTGCCACGCGCAGCACTCTTATTGGCCCAAGGAACTGGTCGCCTCATTCGCTCAGTAGATGATCGGGGAGTAGTTGCAATATTAGATTCACGTATCGTGACAAAGCGTTACGGAAGTGTTTTGCTCAATTCAATGCCACCTTTATGGCGAACATCCGATGGAGCAGTTGTTCGAGAATCTTTACGTCGATTAGCCCAAAAGAGTGGCGATTAATTTCTTTACTTCTGGCCACGTCGCGCCAAAACTTGGATGCAGTAATTGCTGATCTATTTTTTCAATCTCAATCCAACGCACTTCGTGAGATTCATCATTGACTTCATGTGCGACTAATTCATCCGCCCCCTGTGCGATGACGGTGTCATAGCGCCAGTTACCGTGATTATCTTCAAAAATAGTCAGTGGTGTAATAAATTGTGGATCAATTCCAGTCTCTTCAATTGCTTCTCGAATTGCGCCTTCAGTAACGCTTTCATGTGAATCACGCGCACCACCTGGAATTCCCCATGTGTCGCCATTGTGAACCCAGGGAGCGCGGTGCTGCATAAGCACGCTGCCATTGCGAATAATAAGTAAACCCGCTGCACCATTTTTTCCCCAATGACGATTGCCACAATCGCAATCCATCCAACCATCTCCATCGCGGGCAACCATGTTCCTAGAGTGTCACAACTATCCACAAGGTGCGAAGTCGAAAAGCCGTGTCATAAATGAGCGACATAGCCTGCCTCGCATGAATCTAAAAAAGTTTTTGCTCTGTATTCCTATTGCCTGCCTCATTCTTATTCCACAAGCACCATCCAATCTTTATGCAGCCGATTGCACGCTGAGCGCCTGCATCGACGTCTATACAAAAAATGGCGAAATTATTATTGAAGGCCATAAAGGAAGTGGCCCGATTAAAAAGAAGATTGTGACAAAAGTTCCGAGTACTCCTAAACCGGCAGCCACAAAAAAAGCACCCATTCCTAAAAGTGTCGGGACTCCTAAACCCGTAGTCCATCGCACATACAGGCCACGCGCAGTCAAGAAAGTTGCAGCCCTTCCCGCAGTCTCACTCAGTGATCGCCTTATAAAACTATTACCAACTGCAGGTGTTGCCTATCAACCAGAAGTTGAACCACTGATAAATGTTCCAATTTATTTTTGGTGTGATTTACCAGCAATATTTCAAAGCAGAGTCAATGTCATCGGAGAAATTGTAGACGTTGCACTTCGCCCAAGTTATACGTGGTCATTTGGAGATGGAACATTTTTAAGTTCTATCGACAATGGCGCACCATACCCATCAGGAAAAATTCGACACACCTATTCCCAGCCAGGTACATATGTTGTGACATTACTTGCAACGTGGAATGGAAATTTTGTACACAACGGAGTGAGTCGAGCAATCACAGGAACCGTTAAGAAGACTTCAGTGGCAACAGTCACTGTCGTACGCGCATCAACTATGTTCGTGAATTGAGCAAAAATGACAACATGCACACCAGCAGATGATCGTGGCAATATTTTCGCATCCCTCGATTCGATTGAATTAGCATTTGATTCAGATTTCATTGAATCGGTTTCACATTTCTTCGTAGACTCTGATTCGTTGGATCTCAACTCCATGCAACAAGATGGCGCCAATGCCATCATTGATTTAGCTCTTGAATACGAGATCAATGGCTCTTGCGATGATGTAGATCTGCTCTCACAAGTCATTGGAAGACTTAGTGATATTCAAGTCCGAGATTTTGCGCTCGGCTCCCATAACGAAGAAAATCTGAGTACATATCTGGCAATGTGGCACTACCTCACCATTATTTCACCGATAGGTTTTATTGCCCCTGTCGCTTCCCTCTTTGCCGCCCTGGCATATGAAAATGGAAGTACGCCATTGGCGCTGCAAGCCCTTGATCGTGCTTTGGAAGATGATCCCTCGTATTCATTGGCAATTCTCTTGCGTCGAGTTTTCAAGGCAGGCTGGCCACCACGTTCGTTTTCTGCCATGCGAAGTGAATTACATCCAAGGATTGTGGCAACTATTTTTCCAAGCTAGAAAGTGCTTTAGAATCAGTACATGCCACAACAGATTGATTCATTAGAAGGCGCTCTTGCACATATTCAAGGAATTCTTGAATCTAGCCAGGAGCGTTTTTTATTGGGAATTGTCGGTAAGCCAGGAAGTGGAAAATCAACTTTTACTAAAACACTTCTCAAATCACTAAAGTCAGATGAAGTTGCAATTATTAGTATGGATGGATATCACATGAGCAATGAAATTTTGCTGATGCTAGATCGCCGTGAACGCAAAGGTGCACCAGATACATTTGATGTTTCTGATTTCGCGCAACTACTTGTAACAGTTCGCCAAGCCAAAGAGAGAGTATTTTTTCCTCGATTTGATCGAAGTATTGAAGCATCGATCCCAGATGGTGCATCTATTCCGGCTTCTGCCCGCGTCATCATTATTGAGGGCAACTACCTTTTACATGATTCCGATGGCTGGGACGTAATTGCACCATTGCTGGATCAAAGTTGGTTCTTAGATATTGATGACTGGATGCGCCAAGCCCGATTGATTTCGCGTCATATTCGATATGGAAAATCACCTGAAGCCGCTCGCGAATGGGCACTTGGTAGCGATGAAAATAATGCATTGCTCATTGAGCGTGGGCGTTCGCGGGCGGATTACATAGTCTCGGTCTAACAGCTTTTATTGATGAGTTAGACTTGCCCCTAGGTCACGAGTTCTAGGTATTAGCCCCGGCTTACTAGACGGCAACCCTCCACCGCGGCGGGGTGCTCCGGGTGACGACCAGGTCTTTTTCTTATGAATAAATCATAAGTATGAGACAAGTGTGGGTAAGGATTTATTGTGGCGAAGAAAAATATAAGTAGTGAAGTAACGGGTGCATGGTTGGAATATGTCGCACCAGGGGATCGCCAATTTATAAATATTGGTTCACTATTACTTGAAAATGGCGAAATTCTTCCCGATATCACTATTGCTTATCAAAGTTGGGGCACACTCAATGCAGCAAAAGATAATGCAATTCTTGTCAATCACGCCCTGACTGGTTGGTCAGATGTACCTGGCTGGTGGCCTTCGATGGTTGGTCCGGGTCTGCCATTTGATACCGAAAAATATTTTGTTATTTGTCCCAATGTCATCGGCGGATGTCAGGGAAGTACTGGACCATCAAGCCTTGCACCCGATGGAAAGCGATGGGGATCGCGTTTTCCATCACTGACTATTCGCGACATGGTTAGCGCTGAAGTTAAATTTAGTGACAGCCTAGGAATTCAAAAATATAGGCTCGCTGTTGGACCATCACTGGGCGGAATGCGTTCACTGGAATGGGCGGCGCAATTGCCTGATCGAGTCGGTGCAATCTGCACTATTGGTTCTTCAGCCGTTGCAACAGGTGATCAAATTGGCACAGCAGCCATTCAAATTCGTGCGATAAAGAGTGATCCAAATTTCAATGGTGGAGATTATTACGAGCAAGAGCGAGGCCCTATTGAAGGAATGGGTATTGCCAGGCGAATTGCTCATCTGACCTATCGAACAGAATCTGAGATGGATGTTCGCTTTGGTCGAGAGTTACAAGGAGATGAGACTGGTCGATATGCGGTGGAGTCATATTTAGATCATCAGGCACAAAAACTCAGCAAGAGATTTGATGCAAATACTTATATTTCACTTACCGAAGCGATGAATTCACACGATATTGGCCGAGATCGTGGGGGAGTTGCCAAGGCGCTTGCCGCAATAACTATTCCGGTTGTCGTTGTATCCATTGATACAGATCGCCTCTTCCCGCCCCGGCTACAGGCCGAAATTGCCGATCTAGTCCCTGCTGCTGCACCCCTTGTAACAATCTCTTCAGATTTTGGACACGATGGCTTCCTCATCGAAGTTGAATCAGTGGGAGATGCAATCAGGAGTGCGCTAGCTCTATAAAGGTCGCATTGAGCCTTTTGGGGGCGAAAAACGCCTTTTGGATGTGCATTTACCCCTGTGGATAAATTATAATATACCTATCGCTTCACCGCGTTTGAGTCAGAGAGATTCAATCAGATGGTGAAAAAACAAAAGGACAATTGTGGCTGTATTTAGTGCGCTCAAAAATAAGGCGAAGACAAAAAAAGCTGCACCTGCTAAAAAAGCACCTGCTAAAAAAGCACCTGCTAAAAAAGCGGTTGCGAAAAAAGTAGTTGCTAAGAAAGCGCCAGCGAAAAAAGTCCCTGCAAAAAAAGCGGTTGCTAAAAAGGCACCAGCAAAGATTGCTCTCAAAACCCTTCTTACAGAAAAAGATATCCATGTCATCGTTGATACAAAGAATGCAATAAGCCGCCAGAAAGAAGTTCTCGCTGAACTTGAATCACGTGGCGTTGCAAATATCAATCGAATTCCTAAAAAAGTAGATAAAGATTTAGTAGACGAAGCACGCGCGCTCGCAATTTCAGTTCCAACTATGGTTGAGAAAATGCGTAAAGCAGGTCTTGGATCACCATCACGAATTTTGAAAAAAACTGAACTAGCACTCATCACACCTCCTCCTGCACCGGTTGTCCCAGTCCCTGCAGCAGCAAAAATAGATGCGAAGACAGGTAAAGCAACGGTTGCAAAAATTGATGGCGAAGAAGTTGAATTAGAGGAAGTTGAATTAGAAGATGTTGAAGCTCTCATAGCCGAAGCTGTTGAAATCATTGATTCAGAAGCAGAAGATAAAGGTAATCAACCTCGCGTTGTAAACCTTGCAGAAGAGGCTTCGGGTAACGAAGAAGATGCGTTTACTATCAAGGCATCTGAAGAAGATGATGCACCTGCGCAAACTGTTATGACTGCTGGAGCAACTGCGGATCCAGTAAAGGACTACCTCAAGCAAATTGGTCGCGTTGCACTTTTGAATGCTGAACTTGAAGTAGAACTAGCTACACGAATCGAAGCAGGGCTTTTCGCTGAATTCAAGATTACAACTGAAAAGAAGATGGAAAAGAAACTCAAGCGCGAACTCGACTGGATTGTTGAAGATGGAAAGCGCGCAAAGAATCACTTACTAGAAGCTAACTTACGTCTTGTGGTATCCCTTGCAAAGCGTTACACGGGTCGTGGAATGTTATTTCTTGACTTGATTCAAGAAGGAAACCTTGGACTCATCCGTGCAGTTGAGAAATTCGATTACACAAAGGGTTATAAATTCTCAACCTATGCAACATGGTGGATTCGACAGGCGATTACTCGTGCGATGGCTGATCAGGCTCGCACAATCCGTATTCCAGTTCACATGGTCGAAGTCATCAACAAGTTGGCGCGTGTTCAGCGTCAGATGTTGCAAGACCTAGGTCGCGAACCGACCCCAGAAGAGTTGGCAAAAGAACTAGATATGACACCTGAAAAAGTTGTCGAAGTTCAAAAGTATGGCCGCGAGCCAATCTCACTCCACACACCGTTAGGTGAAGAAGGAGACTCAGAGTTTGGTGATTTGATTGAAGATAGCGAAGCGGTTGTTCCTGCAGATGCAGTCTCATTCACATTACTTCAAGAACAATTGCACTCAGTGCTCGACACCTTGTCAGAGCGTGAAGCAGGTGTTGTTGCAATGCGCTTTGGACTAACAGATGGTCAACCAAAAACACTCGATGAGATCGGAAAAGTTTACGGCGTTACTCGTGAACGTATTCGTCAGATTGAATCAAAAACAATGTCAAAATTACGCCACCCATCACGAAGTCAAGTACTTCGCGACTACCTCGACTAAGGAATAGTATTGAGCGAAAAAGTAACAATGCGCGTAAAGCCAAATGGTTCGATTGGTGTTACGGGATCTGTGGATTTTGTAGATAAAGAAGGAAATGTAGTCGAGACTAAATCTGACTTCTCACTGTGTCGATGCGGACATTCAGCAAATAAACCATTTTGTGATGGTGCGCATAAAGCAGCAAACTTTGAAGCAGAAGGAAACTAGTTAGCTTTAGTTTCTACAAGCTTGTCAGTCTCATCTTGAATAAGTGAAGTAACAGGCTTGAGTTTTTCAGCATATTCCTTTGCATGATGGCCACAGAAAAGTAGCTCGCCACCTGATAGCAGAACAGCGCGAACATAGGCTTGTGCTCCGCAGCGATCGCAACGATCTACTGCATTTAGAGGTGTGGTTTCGAGAATAAGTTGCTCGTTCATCGCGCTCTCCGTTCGTTCAAGCACACAGTGTGCTTACCTATAGGGAACATCAAACCATGCATTGGTTATTCCCCGCTCGTTAAAAAAGATTTTTTTGCTGTGAATTTGGAATTATTTCTCCCATTTTTCATTATGTGAGACCTTTTCGGCGCGTTTGCCCTAGAAAATCACCCTTGCCATATAGCCTTTGGCGCCGTGGCTACCAAAGATGATTCAACTGCAAAGATTTCGCAGGATAGCTACACCGCAAAAGATTTAGCCGTTCTTGAAGGCCTTGATGCTGTCCGCAAGCGCCCAGGTATGTATATCGGCTCCACTGATTCACGTGGCCTCATGCATTGCTTGTGGGAAATTATCGATAACTCTGTCGATGAATCTCTTGCTGGACACTGCAAAAATATTGAAATCAATCTTGAGTCAGATGGATCTGTTGAAGTCCATGACGATGGCCGTGGAATTCCGGTGGATAAAGAACCAAAGACAGGTCTGACCGGTGTTGAAGTTGTACTGACAAAGTTACACGCAGGCGGAAAATTTGGTGGCGGTTCATATGCTGCATCAGGTGGGTTACACGGAGTCGGTGCCTCAGTTGTAAACGCACTTGCTTCGCGACTAGATGCTGAAGTTGATCGTGATGGAAAAATTTATTGGATGTCTTTTCAGCGAGGTGTTGCTGGAATATTTGATGGCGATGGCCCTAAGGCTGAATTCGAACCAAAATCAGGGCTACGTGTCATTGGAAAAATTTCAAGCAAAGTAACAGGAACTCGCATCAAATGGTGGAGTGATAAGCAGATCTTTCTCAAAGAGGCAGAGCTCGATATTGAAGATATCTACGCACGCGCACGCCAAACTTCCTATCTAGTTCCTGGCCTCACACTTACAGTTAACGATAACCGCACCAAGGCAAAAACCACTGAAACCTTTTTTCACAAGGGCGGAATTGCCGATTACTGTAACTACTTACAGCCAGATGAAGCTGTTGGCGATGTTATTCGTATTTATGGAACAGGCCATTATCAAGAAACCGTTCCGGTCCTTGATGACAAAGGCCACATGGTCTCCACAGAAGTAGAGCGCGATATGGAAGTTGATATTGCGATGAAGTGGGGCAATGGCTTCGAGACAACGCAACGATCATTCGTAAATATCATTGCCACACCCAAGGGTGGAACACATGTGGTCGGCTTCGAGAGAGCCCTTGTAAAGGTTGTCAACGAGGCTCTACGCGCAACGAAGACTCTCAATAACAAAGAGATAGACGTCATCAAAGACGATATTTTAGAAGGAATGACAACGGTCGTAACCGTGCGAATGTCTGAGCCACAATTTGAAGGCCAGACAAAAGAAGTTCTAGGAACTGCCGCCGCCACTCGCATCGTCTCTGCTGTAGTCGCTGAAAAAATGAAAGAATATTTCACAACTTCAAAGCGCATTGATAAAGCCAATGGCCGATTAGTTTTAGAAAAGATTGCAGCAGCGTCAAGGACTCGAATTTCTGCTCGTGCCCACAAAGACTTACAGCGCCGCAAGAATGCGCTGGAGTCATCATCGCTTCCAACAAAGTTATCGGACTGCCGCTCCGAAGATGTGACCCGAACAGAACTATTTATCGTTGAAGGTGATTCTGCACTGGGAACCACCAAAGCGGCTCGCAATAGTGAATTTC
This sequence comes from Actinomycetota bacterium, assembly GCA_947451045.1. GTDB lineage: Bacteria > Actinomycetota > Actinomycetes > Nanopelagicales > Nanopelagicaceae > Planktophila. The sequence goes on from CANFXM010000009.1 coordinate 24,497, forward strand.
AAGCAATCCTTCCTATTCGCGGAAAGATTCTCAATGTCCAAAAAGCATCGCTCTCACAGATGCTAGATGACAAAGAGTGTGGCTCAATTATTCAAGTGTTAGGCGCAGGATCTGGCAAGAATTTCGAACTCGATGAAGCTCGATATGGTCGTATTATTTTGATGTCAGATGCTGATGTCGATGGAGCGCACATTCGTTGTCTATTGCTGACACTTCTCTATCGCTACATGCGCCCACTCATCGATGCAGGACGTGTATTTGCAGCAATTCCTCCATTGCACCGCATTGAAGTCATGGGTGGTGGTGGCAAAAAAGGCCAATACATCTACACCTATTCAGATGATGAGATGAAAAAAGTAACAGCTGATTTGAAGAAAACTGGTAAAAAGTGGAAAGAACCAATTCAGCGCTACAAAGGTCTTGGTGAAATGGATGCTGACCAACTCCGTGAAACCACAATGGATCCAGATGCACGCACGCTTCGCCGCATCACAGTTAAGGATGCATCAGCTGCTGAGGCTATGTTTGAGTTACTTATGGGAAGTGATGTTGCTCCGCGTAAAGAGTTTATTGCAACTGCTGAGATTGATCGCGAGCATATCGACGCCTAATCGCTTTGTGAGTATGGTTTTGGTATGAAAATTCTCTATATCGGTGGCACCGGCACAATTAGCTCATCATGCGTTGCAGAATCACTTATCCAAGACCACGAAGTTTGGGTTCTCAATCGTAAACAAAGCACGCGCCGCCCTTTACCTGCTCAAGTTAAAGTCTTACAAGGCGATGTTACGGATAGAAAATTTCTTGAAAAACTTTTCAATGATCACACCTTTGATGTCGTCATTGATTTTCTAAGTTTTACCGCAAGCGATGCGCAAAAAATGGTGGAAATATTGACTGGCAAAGTTCGCCAATATATTCATATTAGTTCGGCATCTATTTATCAAAAGCCAGTCAAGCGCGTACCCGTAACTGAATCAACCCCCGTATTCAATCCATTTCTCACGTATTCGCAAGACAAAATTGCAGGAGAACAAGTTCTCAACAATGCATATTTGAAAGCTGGCTTTCCTGTAACAATTGTTCGCCCATCTCATACTTACGATGATGCAATGCCACCGCTACTCGGTGACTGGACGACATGGATGCGCATGATTGCGGGCACTCCAACTGTGGTCCATGGTGATGGAACTAGCTTATGGACGGTTACACACGCACGCGATTTAGCAGTGGGATTAGTTGGTCTGATAGGTAATTCACCTGCAATAGGTGAGACCTTCCACATTACTTCTGATGAAGCTCACACCTGGAATGAGATTTATTCAACAATTGGGATGGCTCAAGGAGTAAAGCCAACGTTGCTTCATATGGCATCAGATCTTTATCCCATTATTAATCCAGATTGGTTCTGGTCACATTTAGTCGTTGGCGATCTCTCGCACTCTGCCGTATTTGATAATTCGAAGATTAGAAATTACGTTCCTAAATTTAATCCCACAATTACATGGTCAGAGGGTGCTCAGCGCCTGCAGAAGTGGTTCCTCAAGAATCAGAGCTCGGTTGTTTCAGATGCTGAAACCACAAAGATGCTGGATCGAATCCTAGCTGCGCAAATAAAGACAGTAGCTAGCGTTAGTCAATAGAGACTAAGTCGAAGTATTCGTCTTTCCATAAGTCTTCATCACCATCTGGCAAGAGAATGACGCGTTCTGGCTTCAAAGCTTGCACTGCGCCTTCATCGTGAGAGACCATGATGACGGAGCCTTGGTATTCACTCAGCGCCCCAAGAATTTCTGCACGTGAGGCTGGATCTAAGTTATTAGTTGGTTCGTCAAGCAGCAAAACATTGGCTGCTGAAACTACGAGGACTGCTAGCGCTAACCGAGTTCTTTCGCCACCGCTGAGAACTTTTACTGGCTTTTGAACATCGTCACCAACGAAAAGAAAAGAACCTAAGACGTTGCGTGCTTCTGGCTCACGAATATCAGGAGTCGCACTCATCATATTTTCCAGAACAGAACGCTCGAAATCTAAGGACTCATGCTCCTGTGCGTAGTAACCAATTTTTAGACCATGTCCTGAAACAACACTTCCAGTATCTGATTCAAGTTCACCAGCCAAAATTCGAAGAAGCGTTGTTTTTCCTGCGCCATTGAGGCCCAAAATAACTACGCGAGATCCTTTATCGATGATGCAACTTACATCTGTAAATATTTCAAGCGAACCATAAGATTTAGAAAGTTCTTCTCCAGAAAGTGGCGTCTTACCGCACGGAGCAGGTGTTGGGAAGCGAAGTTTTGCAACTTTGTCACTAACACGAACATCTTCCAGACTGCTACGAAGTTTTTCAGCGCGACGCAACATTCCTTGAGCTGCAACGGCCTTACTTGCCTTTGCTCGCATCTTTTCACCTTGCTTTTGCAAGATCTCAGCTTTCTTTTCGGCATTTGCGCGTTCACGTTTGCGACGATGTTCATCTTGTTCGCGCTGCAATAAGTATTGTTTCCAACCCATGTTGTACACATCAATCACATTTCGGTTTCCATCTATATAGAAAACTTTATTTACGACAGTTTCAATCAAATTAACATCGTGGCTGATAATGACTAATCCGCCTGAATATTTACTCAAATAATCACGGAGCCACATAATGGAATCAGCATCTAAGTGGTTAGTAGGTTCATCGAGTAGAAGAGTTTCTGCACCAGAGAAAAGAATGCGAGCTAGTTCAATTCTTCGACGTTGACCGCCTGAAAGGGTACTTAACTCGTGGGCAAATACAGCTTCTGTGACACCGAGAGAGGTCGCAATTGCTTCGGCTTCAGCGGTAGCTGCATATCCACCTGCTGCGCTGAATTCGGCCTCGACTCGACCATATCGCTCCATTGCTTTTTCAAGTGCTTCACCTTCAGTGGTCGACATTTCTTCTTCCACCATGCGCATGCGATGTGCAATTTGATCTAAATCTCGCGCAGAGAGAATGCGTTCGATAACGCTTCCCTGATCTTCACCAGTGCGAGGATCTTGGGGGAGATATCCAATTTTTCCAGTTCGATTTACTGCGCCTCCAGCTGGCATATTTTCACCGGCGAGAACTTTTGCGAGAGTACTTTTACCGGCGCCATTGCGACCGACGAATCCAATGCGATCACCATGATTGATGCGGACAGTGACGCCAGATACTAAGAGTCTTGCCCCAGCACGCAATTCAAGAGCCTGTGTGGAGATCATTTGACGAAGTCTCCCACAGTGTAGAAGTTATACGAAATTAGGCCTTGCCAATTAGCGTTCGACGAGGGATTGCAAACGATTTACCGACTGCGGTGAGTTCATCTGAGACCTGTTTCTTGATGTTCTCTTCGCTCTTGAGTAAAGCTAAGAGTGCAGCAATAGTTGAAGCAAGTTCTTTTTGTTCACTCTCAAGTTCGAGTTTGCTCATCTTTGTTAATCTGCGAAGTGGCATATCCAAGATATAGGTAGCTTGTTCATCATTGAGTTTGAAGCTCTTGATAAGTGCTTCTTTTGCTATCGATGCATCATCGCTGCCACGAATAATCTTGATTACTTTATCGATATCGATAATTGCTTTGAGCAAGCCATCGACAAGAGTGAGGCGAGATTGCGCCTTCGCTTTACGAAATTCTGAACGACGACGCACTACTTCAATTCGATGCTCAATAAATACTTGTAAAAGTTCTTTCAATCCAAGTGTCTGAGGCTTTCCTTTAACAAGGGCCACAGCATTGATCGAGAAGGCATCTTCCATCGGAGTGAGTTTGTAGAGCTGCTCTAACACGTTCTCTGGTTCAAAACCATTTTTGAGTTCGATGACCACATTGGTACCTGTTTGGCCATCAGAGAGATCAATGATGTCGCTGATGCCTTGAATTTTCTTAGCTTTTACTAAATCGGCAATTCGTTCAACAACCTTTTCTGGCCCAATAGTAAATGGAAGTTCCTTGATGACAATTCCCATTTTTCGCGAGGTGACTTTACTAATTTCCACTGTCGCGCGAACCTTAAATGAACCTTTACCTGTTGCATATGCTTCACGAACACCTTCGAGTCCAACAATTTCACCACCCGTTGGAAAATCAGGCCCTGGCACAAATTTCATTAATTGATTAATGGTGGCCTTTGGATTATCAATGAGGTGTTTTGTCGCAGCGATAACTTCACCTAAATTATGTGGTGCCATATTTGTTGCCATACCTACAGCGATTCCAGATCCGCCGTTGACAAGTAGATTCGGATAAGCGGCAGGTAATACAAGTGGTTCAAGAATTTGTCCGTCATAGTTTGGTCCAAAGTCGACAGTATCTTCATCGGCTTCGGCAACCATTGCCATTGCAGCTGTTGCTAATCGCGCTTCTGTGTAACGCATAGCTGCTGGACCTGCATCGAGTGAACCAAAGTTTCCGTGACCATCAATGAGTGGCAAACCCATTGAGAAAGATTGAGCCATACGAACGAGTGCGTCATAAATCGCACCATCACCATGTGGGTGCAACTTACCCATTACTTCACCGACAACTCGAGCACTCTTGACATGTCCACGTTCAGGACGAAGTCCCATATCTGCCATCTGATGCAAGATGCGACGGTGTACTGGTTTCAAACCATCGCGTGCATCAGGGAGGGCGCGTGAATAAATTACAGAGTATGCATATTCAAGAAAGGATTCAGACATTTCAGTTGATACATCGATATCAACAATCTTTCCTGGAAATTCTCCAGGTTTAGGTCCGACTACTTTCTTACCTTTTGCCGAAGTGCTTGCGGGTGTCTTTGCAGTTGCCATGGAGGGCATTCTGCCAAGAGGAGTAGCTAAATCTTGGTACCAACAGGTGGGCGCGCCTTGATTACTTCATCTCATTAGCACCCAAGAAGAATGATGGATTCAATGAGAAGATATGCCCGTGCATTTATCGCAAATAACTCCATCGATATTTGCATCCTTGTCTTTAGATGGCGCACAGGATTTTCTTGGGATAGGCGAGAGTCCTGGGGGCCGTGAATTACTATTCTTAATCGATGGATTAGGCGCCGATGCAATTGAAAAATACGCAGAGTTTGCGCCTGCAATTTCTAGATTACATAAATTCGGGAAAGTTAGAACTTCGTTTCCTTCAACTACTGCAACGAGTTTGGCAACACTGACAACTGGAGAACTCCCAGGAGTTCATGGAATGTTGGGTTACACAGTACAAGTGCCCCGAAGCGGTGGCCGAATTCTTAACGCACTCAAGTGGGACGAACGAGTAGATCCCATCAATTGGCAATCTGTTCCTACGCTATTTGAAAAAGCTGCGCAGGCAGAGATTTCAGTTTCACATGTTGCGGCCAAGAGATATGAGAATTCTGGTTTTACTCGCGCCGTTTTCCGCGGTGCGCAATACCTTGGAGCAAATGTTGTGCCGGATTTGATTGCCCAGACGAAAGCGTCCCTCAAAGCAACACCTTCATTTACATACCTTTATGTCAACGATCTCGATGTCGCAGGTCATAGCGATGGAGTTGGCTCTGACAAATGGATTGCAGCACTCGCACTCATAGATTCGCTTTATGTGGCGCTAGTAAAAGAATTACCAAGCAAGACTCGAATTTGGCTTACTGCTGATCACGGAATGATTAGCGCTGATAAAAAAATAGTTATTGGTGTTGACAACCCGCTAGCTGATGGCATTGCTGTGATTGCGGGTGAACCTCGTGCTAGGCATCTCTATTTAGATTCTGCCCGCGATAGCGAATCCGCGCGTAATGATGTCGCTGAGCTCTGGCGTGAATTCTTGAAAGATGATGTTGAGGTTTTTACTCGAGAAGAGGCTATTGCTGCCTCACTTTTTGGTGAAGTAATTTCCCAAGAAGCATTCGATCGTATGGGTGAAGTAATAGTGATTGCGCAAAAGAATGTCGTACTCATTGATGCAGATAGAGAAGATAAAGAAGGCGCAATGGTTGGTCACCATGGCGGAAATAGTGAGATTGAAAGTCAAGTACTTTTACTTACAACGACCTTAAATTAGTTTTCTTCGTCGTCTTTCTTGATTCCGAACATAATTTCATCCCAACTTGGAACCTTTGCGCGAGCAGTGATGCCATCTTTGATTGCTTCATCATCTGGTTCTTCTCGAATGACAGCAAGGCGAGGTGTTTCACGAATAGGTTCAATCTGCTCGGGTGAGCGAGTTGGGTGAGGCGCTTCGGTGTGTACGAGTCCATGCTCTGGAGTTGTTCGAAGAGGAATTTCATCACCCATCATCCAGCGAGCATTTTCATCTAGTGAATTGAGAGTGCGTCTGGTTGGGTCAAATGTCCACTGAGCAATTCCAACACCACTTGAATTTGGGTAATGAAGTTCTAGTGTCCAGGTGCCATCTTCATGACGCCATGTGTTCCATTGAAGTTGAGCAACATCGATATTGCGGGGAGCGAGGCGCGAAATCACAACACCGAGTAGTCCAACAGGCTCGCGTCCGCTTTCTTTACGAATAACAATTTGTTGCGCTTGATCAATAATGTAAACACGTTCTTGAAGAATTGGACCAGAGAAACGTTCAATTTTTTCTATTGAAATATTATTTTCACGTGAGAGTGAATCCATCGATTCACCTGCACGAAGTCTGCGTTGAATTTCAGCGATACTTATTTTTGGTTCATCTGCTTCTGGAACTGCAGCAAGTCTTGGCTGATTTATAGTTGATCGAAGAGTGTCACTAATTCGTACAGAAAATTCGATTCCATCGGAATCTATAAGATTGAGGTAGAGGCCATCATCACTACGGCCATTGATACGAAGCTCAGTCACGGTGCTGAGGGTAACCGATGAGTGGCTTATAGGTTGTGAAATGTGCCAGCGTGGCACAAAGAGATGCAATCGTGAAGCCTAAGGGAACCCAGAATGCTGTTTCTACCCCGTGATGGTCAATAATCCAACCTGCTAATGCACTAGCCGTAGCACCTCCGATTGGCATTCCCGCTGTAACCCACGACAAAGTTTCAGTGAGTTGGGCCGATGGAACAGTTTTTTCAACAATTGCGTAGGCATTGATAATTATCGGAGCAATTGAAAGTCCATTGATAAATAGTGCGAGTGCAAGAAAAGGAACGCTTTTTACAAAAAGAAAAGGAATTGCCAAGAGGGCTAATGCCGCCAAATTGATCATATATCTCAGCGCAGGCGCAGATTTCCATTTGATTATTCCTGTGATTATTGCTGAGATCGCACTTCCACCTGCCCATATTGCCAACAAAATACCTGTTTGAGATTGCGCATGATGCACTTGGGAAAATCTCACAACGCATAGACCCATCGAACTAAAAAAACCACCAACAATTGCGGCAGGAATTGCAACGGCACGAACTACTTTATTTCGAAGAACTGGCGGATGAGGTTCTCCCGCAATTCGAGGCGAAGGAGGTGGCTCAGTATTTTTTTGTGAAGCAAGTATTGGTAAACCAGTGCAGAAGAAAATAAGAGCCGCAACCATTCCTGCTGCAGGATGAATCGTTGTGGCACACAAAGTGGCAATCATCGGCCCAAAGATAAAGACGAATTCGTCGATGAGGGACTCATACGAATAAGCAGTATTTATCAGATGATGGTCTGCTTTGGTCTTATTCAAAACATAGAGCCACCGGATTCGAACCATACCGCCGGCATTAATGGTCGACATTTCGGCCAGGATAATTGCTAGAAACCACGTCCATGTTGGAGTTGAGTTGAGAACACAGAGAATAAAAATTGTCATGAGCAAAGTACGTAGCGGGACAACCACATTGAGAATTTTGCGTTGCCCGTAACGATCTGCTTGCCGTGACCAAAAAGGCGTTGCAAAAGATTTAGTAATTTCAGCCATGGCACTCATAAATCCAGCCAGTGCGTATGAATGACTTGCTGAAACAACTACAAAAATAAGGGCTAAGCCTTCCATCGAAATTGGCATACGGCCGACAAAACCAGCCAAAGAAAATTTCATTCCTCCCGGTGTTCCAAAGAGAGTCTTATACGCCGAGAACATGCCGTGATTCTATGTGAGGAGGTAGGGTTATGGATATGTCTGAGACCAAAGAGTTACTTGACCTTGCGCTATCGATAGGCAAATCAGCTGCTGACTATTTGATGAATCGGCCCGCTACCTTTGAATTAATATCAAAATCTACTGCCATAGATATTGCTACTCAGATGGATAAGGGAAGTGAAGACTTAATTGTTTCTACCATCCTAAAAGCTCGGCCAGATGATGGAATTATCGCAGAAGAAGGTTCAGCTAAAGATTCAAAAAGTGGAATCACATGGGTGATAGATCCACTTGATGGAACCGTTAATTATTTGTATGGTCTCCCTGGTTGGAATGTCAGCATCGCTGCAAAGGATGCCGACGGAACGATTGTTGGCGTGGTTGTTGCGCCCACAATCAATTCGTTGTGGCATGCCTCTCGAGGAGGCGGTGCATTTTTTAATAATCGTGCAATAACGTGCAATGACCCAATTGAATTAGATCGAGCATTACTGGCCACCGGATTTGCCTACGATGTTGAAGATCGAAAAATTCAAATTGAATATATGCAAAGACTGGTTCCAAATATTCGAGATATGCGACGCAATGGCGCTGCGGCAGTTGACTTATGTTTTGTGGCGATGGGCGCGATTGATGGATATTTCGAATCAGGACTAAAAGAATGGGATTTAGCAGCGGGGGCTTTGATTGCCTCTGAAGCTGGTGCCGTGGTTGTGACCTATTCAGCAATCTTGCCTGCTACATCGATAGCGGCTGGTCCGCGCCTGCATAAAGTACTCAAAGCTACGCTCGGCCTCTAGCCGATTTACGCTCAGAGGCCATCCTGTGGCAAGATACGCATTCTGCACGGCTCCACCGAGTCCGGGCTTTGAACCTAAATTAGTTTCGATTAGAGGACGACAATGAACATTCTTGATGCCGTAGATGCTGCTTCGCTTCGCAAAGATATTCCGCAATTTCGTGCAGGAGATGAGCTCAAGATCCATGTTCGTGTTATTGAAGGTAGCAAAAGTCGTCTTCAGGTTTTCCAAGGAATCGTAATGCGCCGTCAAGGCGATGGAGTTCGTGAAACATTTACAGTTCGTAAAGTTTCTTACGGCGTCGGAGTAGAGCGCACATTCCCAGTACACACACCTGTTATTGAAAAGATTGAATTGGTAAAGAAGGGCGATGTACGTCGCGCAAAGCTTTACTACCTACGCGATCTTCGCGGTAAGGCTGCCAAGATTCGCGAAAAGCGCGATGGCGTTGAAGGTTACGGTGATGGAATTCTTTCAACTCCAGAACCTGTAGCTTCAGTAGTTCCAGTGGTTGAAGAAGTAATTGAGGCGCCAGTTGTTGAAGCGCCAGTGGTTGAAGCAGTTGTCGAAGCTCCAGTAGCTGAAGCAGTTGTTGAAGAAACACCAGCAGCCGAATAACTTTCTCAATGCGTCGCAAGGGTTCACTCCTTAAGGAGTTCCCAGTACTTGTCATTGTTGCTTTAGTCGTTTCGCTTTTAATAAAAACCTTCGTAGTTCAATTTTTCTATATTCCATCGGGGTCTATGGAAAATACACTCCAGGTAAGTGACCGAGTAGCTGTAAATAAAATTCCATTTATTTCGCGCAGTATTCATCGCGGAGATATCGTCGTATTTCGCGATCCGGCCAATTGGTTGTCAGAGCCTTATCCGAGTCAGTCACCCATCGTTGTACAGAAATTTCGGGAAGGTTTAGTTGCAGTTGGAATTTTACCTAACCCTGCAAAGCAATACCTTGTAAAGAGAGTGGTGGGTATTGGCGGAGATCGAGTTATCTGTTGCGATGTGAATAAAAAACTCACAGTCAATGGAAAAGCGACTAATGAGCCTTATATTTTCGCAGGAAATAAGCCGAGTGATATGAATTTTGATGTCACGGTACCGCAAGGAAAAATTTGGGTGATGGGTGACCACCGTGGTGCAAGTGCGGATTCTCGCTATCACCAAGACGACATCAATAAAGGGATGGTCCCATTGGATCGAATTACCGGCCGCGTAGTTGCAGTTATCTGGCCATTCAAAAGTATGAAAATTATTAGCGGTTTCAATTCCCTCAAGTAGTATGTAATGAAAGTTATCGAACAACTTTTGATCGAAGCAGGAATTTCACCTATTGCCGGAGTTGATGAAGCTGGACGTGGTGCGTGTGCTGGTCCATTAGTAATTGCGAGTGTTATTTTGAAAGATCCATTTGCTCCTGAATTATCACTCGTACGGGATTCTAAAGAAGTTCCCGAAAATAAACGCGAGGCACTCTTTGATCTTATTACCTCTATCGCAGCATCAGTTAGCGTCATTATTGTGCCCGCAAAAGAAGTTGATATGCGCGGAGTCCATGCTGCAAATCTAGATGGCATGCGCCGCGCTGTTCAGGGTCTCAATCAAACTCCGGCCTATGTACTTACAGATGGATATGCGATTGAGGGACTTGGTTTACCCAATTTAGCTGTGTGGAAAGGTGATCAAGTAGTTGTTTCCATTAGCGCTGCATCAATAATTGCAAAAGTTACTCGTGACAAAATTATGCGAGAGATGGATAAGCAATACCCCGTGTATGGATTGTCTGGACATAAAGGCTACATAACGGCTGCTCATACCAAAGCACTCAACGAGCATGGTCCATGCATTGAGCATCGTCAATCTTTTTCAAATATTGCAGCCCTTATCAACAAAGGCTAATAACCCACACAACTTGTCGGTCGTAAAAGTATTTATTGGTAATTCCATATTCTGCATTTCATATGTCAATCCAAGAGAATTATCAAAGAAAAAGTAAGAACAAAATCACTGGAGCATTTGGTGAAAATATAATTGCACAGTTCCTCATCCAAAGAGGTTATGAAATACTTGAAAGAAATTGGCGCATCCGTGAAGGTGAAATTGATATTGTTGCTCTGAGCCCAGCTGGAATTTTTACCTTTGTAGAAGTGAAAACTCGTTCAACTTTAGCTTTTGGGCACCCGCTGGAATCTATTGATAATGAAAAAGCCCATCGCTTACAAAGGCTGGCTTTAGCATGGCTGGCCACCCATAAATGTTTCGGTTGTGATTATCAAATAGATGGCGCAGCAGTCCTTATTGCTGGCGACCAATCCCATTCAATCGAGTACAGAGCAAACCTTTTATGAGTCTGGGCACAACTCTTGCAGTCTCGCTTCAGGGCTTATCAGGCAACCTAGTGACAGTTGAAGTAGATATTGCCGATGGAATTCCCTCCTATACATTGTTGGGGCTTCCAGATACTGCGCTTTCAGAATCGCGCGATCGCATACGCGCCTCGTTAGTCAATTGCGCTGAGACCTGGCCACATCGCAAAGTTACTGTCTCACTTTCTCCGGCCTGGTTACCAAAGAGTGGTTCTAGTTTCGATTTGGCAATATGTGTTGCATTGGTGAGTGCACATAATCCACTTCCACCAGAGCGCTTAGAGGGAGTAGTTCTTTTAGGTGAACTATCACTAGACGGTGCCATTCGTTGTGTTCGTGGAGTATTACCGTCATTGATTGCTGCTTTTGAATCTGGAATAACTACTGCGATAGTCCCATTAGCAAATGCACAAGAAGCAGCGTTGATGACTGGGATGCATATTATTGCTTTGCCGCATTTGCGCGATGTCTTGCATTGGTTGCGAACTGGTGAGCGAAATATTGCGGAAGAAATTGATTTGAAATGGCAAGAAAATTCTCCACTCCTGGATTTTTCTGATGTTGCAGGACAACCTCAAGCACGTTTGGCTGCAGAAATTGCTGCAACAGGTGGTCATCATTTATTACTCGTAGGTCCACCAGGAGCTGGGAAGACAATGATTGCCGAACGCATTCCAACAATTATGCCGGCGCTTCGATTATCAGAAGCACTCGAAGTTACCTCAGTACATTCGATTGCTGGTTCACTCACCGATCGATCACCGTTATCGCTTGTAGCTCCGATTGTGGCACCACATCACACTGCAACACGTGTAGCAATGGTGGGTGGTGGTGCACACGCAATAAAACCTGGCGCATGCTCACTTGCACATCATGGTGTCCTCTTTATTGATGAAGCACCTGAATGCGGAAACGGAGTCTTAGATTCTCTTCGCCAACCACTTGAATCAGGAACTATTACTATCGCGCGCAATAGTGGAAATCTCACATTGCCTGCTCGTTTTCTTTTAGTGCTGGCGGCAAATCCATGTCCTTGCGGCAAATTTGCCGGCCGAGGACTCGGCTGCGCATGTACTTCTATTCAGGTTCGGCGCTATTTAGGAAAACTGTCGGGCCCACTCTTAGATCGAATTGATTTACGCGTACATGTTGATCCAGTTGGTCGAGTAGATATGGCACGTAATGATTTAGGCGAATCAAGTTCAGTAATTCGCGCTCGAGTTATTGCTGCTCGAGCAATTGCGGCAGAGCGTTTCAAAAATTTAGCATGGACCCTGAACTCTCAAATTCCTACGCGAGCTCTGCGCACGACTTTTCAGCTGGAGAAGAGTGCTATGAATTTTTTGCATGATGAATTAGATAGGGAAAGAATTACGGCTCGTGGACTTCATAAGATTTCGCGTGTTGCTTGGACACTTGCCGATCTAACTGGACATCTTCGCCCAACATTGGAAGATGTCCAAAAGGCATACGAATTGCGCGAAGGTAGCCAAGGATGAATGAAAGGGAAGCGCGGGCAATACTTTTTGCCAACATCGAAGGTGGAACAACTTTTTGGGCAGATCAGATTTTTTCAGATAGTGCACTAGTCATCTATGAAAAAATCGTACATGGTTGCTACGACCCTATAAAATATCAAAAAACTATCGAAAGAGTTCGTAGCGCAACAGGCGCAGATATCTTGGAAAGCATTGAAAAAGCTAATTGTAGATTTATCACACCTGAAGATGATGAATGGCCCATGCAGTTAGATGATTTAGCGGCTCCACCTATAGCTTTGACCCTCAAAGGTGATATCTCTGTATTGAATATTTCATCACTTGCAATAGTGGGAACGCGTAATCCAACCCCTTATGGAAGTCGAATTGCAGAAGACTTTGCTGCCGGATTTGTAGATCGAGAATGGGCAATAGTGAGTGGGGGTGCTTATGGCATAGATTCCTTCGCTCATAAAGGCGCTGTAATTGCAGAAGGTCACACTATTGCTGTTGTCGCAACGGGGTTAGATATCAATTACCCCGCTGGCAATGCACGTCTTTTCGCACAGATTCTCGAAGCCGGTGCAATTATTAGTGAAGTTATGCCAGGAACTCATGCGATACCTGCACGATTTTTGACTCGCAATAGATTGATTGCTGCACTTTCAAAAGCAACATTGGTTGTTGAAGCAGCATTTAGAAGCGGATCTCTTCGAACTGCTCGGGATGCAGCAGAACTCATGCGCCCAGTAATGGCGATTCCTGGACCAATAAATTCTCCAACTAGTGAAGGATGCCATCGCCTCATTGGCGAGAGAGCTGCAGAAATCGTTACATCCGTGCCTGATGCGATGGAGTTTGTGACTAACTTTCAGTGAGAGAATAACTCTATGAGTGAATTCCGTTCGGGCTTTGTTGCAATTGTCGGTCGCCCAAACGTTGGAAAATCAACACTCATCAATGCCCTGGTTGGCAGCAAGATTGCAATTACATCTCATCATCCCAATACAACGCGTAATGCAATTCGTGGAATAGTGCACCGCCCAGAATTTCAGGCTGTCCTTGTTGATACACCTGGAATTCACAAACCAAAAACCCTATTAGGTCATCGACTTAATGCAGTTGTTGGCGAGAGCATGGATTCTGTAGACGTAGTTCTTATGTGCATTCCAGCCGATGAGACTTCTGGTGCTGGCGATGTATTCCTTGCTGCTGAAATAGCTAAACATCCTAAGGCTAAGAAATTTGCAGTAATTACAAAGGTGGATCTTTTATCGAAAGAAAAACTGGCGCTTCGACTCGCTGGAATTATGGAACTAGCAAAAGGCTTTACTTGGGATGAAATTATTCCTGTTTCGGCTGCCATTCACGAACAGATTGATTTACTGAGTGAGCTCATTGGAAAGAATCTTCCCGAAGGTCCCGAGTATTACC
>CANFXM010000010.1 GCA_947451045.1 Actinomycetota bacterium
ATGGTGCTTCCCATTCCGACTTGATGCCAAGACTCAACATATGTTCGCCATAAATCCATAGCGCTGAGATTCGTCGAAGGAAGTGCTCCGCCCGCCAATGTCCCAAAGCGGTTTCTAGACCATATAAATGAAAAAAGAAGAATTGAAACCGTTGAAACGAATTGGGACTTCTTCAATATCATCGTCCAGCTTGAACTCGCATGTGGAACAAGCAGATCCTCATCTTCATTTATCTCAATAGATGCTTGAGTGGTCTCTTCTTTTAGCGGCAATAATCTTTCTCGCATTTTTTCAAAAATATTACTGATTGAAAGTCTTAGTTGTGACCATCTCGGCGGAATAAATGGCGCAATCACTCGAGGAGAAACTAAACGTGTCTTTTTACGATTCTTGCGGGCCTTTAAAATTATTCCAGGACGAAGGAGCAATGAGGCAACTGCAAGTAATTCATCGCTGGCATATCCCGGCAGCTTTGAAAGTAAAAATACTAATGAACGACTGATTGCAGAACTCAATAATTGAAGAACAAGCCAGGGCAACATCCACCAGGATGAGTTTGCTAATAAGACATAGGCAGCATTTCTGCGATCGAGTAGCAATGGACGTTGTAGAAAGGCGCCATCAACATCGACGCTGCGGCGCTCAGTTGCTGAGGCTTGCGCGTGAAAAGCGATTGCATCGGTAGCGACAATTACAGAATGGCCAGCTACGCGAGCACGCCATCCAAAATCAACATCATCTCTAAATAAGGCAAGTTCTGAATCAAAGCCACCAAGTTCTTCGAATACATCTCTGCGAATGAGAGCACCTGCTGTACTAACTGCAAGTACATCTTTGATTCCATCGTGTTGTCCTTGGTCATATTCTGAATTTTCTAATCCAGTCCAGCGAGCGCCATTTCCAGCAATGCTCACGCCAACTTCAAGTAAATGAGTTCTCTTATGCCATCCCAATAATTTAGGGCCGGCCATCACTACCTGAGGGCGTTCTTGGATTGCTGCTAAAAGTTTTTCTAATGCAGTTGACGTTGGCGCACAATCATCGTGTAACAACCACAACCATTCGCTCGCACCAGTAATAGGTGTCGGTAATTTATCTACTGCGCTTTGAACGGCATCTCCAAAACCTAATTCGCGATCAACGCTAAGAGTTGGAATTTTGGCGCCTTTGAGTAATTTTGATGAAGAATCTATTGACCCCGTATCAACTGCAATGAGTTGATCAACGCTTCGGGTTTGCGATGCAATTGATGCAACAACTTCAGGTAGCCATACAGCCCCGTCATGAACGACAAGAATTGCAGTAACGCGATGGGAATCAATCGCGGCTTTATCAGCCATAATCTTTAGCCGTCTCGGCTAGAAACCTATGCTGAACGGCGCTTTAGGCGACGACGTTCGCGTTCAGAGAGTCCACCCCAAATTCCAAAGCGTTCATCATGTGCAAGTGCATATTCCAAACATTCAGAACGAACATCGCAAGAAAGGCATACGCGCTTTGCTTCGCGAGTTGAGCCACCCTTCTCGGGAAAAAATGCCTCAGGATCTGTCTGAGCACAGAGAGCGCGTTCTTGCCATGAAAGCTCAATGCTTTCACCGTTCTCTAATTTGATTGTTGGACCGCTAGTGATACCAGCTTGGGGATTAGCTTCAGGTCGGATCGGCATTGCGATTCTCCTTGTCAGCTTTGGGCTCCCTCCCTGTTGGAGAAAACCTTCTAGAGGTGAATTACACGCTTGTAACTCCCGTGTGTCAAGTCGTTGGGGGAAATCTTTTCAAAAACCCACGCTCAGTTTCAAGGAAATTAGAGATTTAGCGAAGTTACTTCATTATTTTCGCAGTAACTCCCAGAAATTTGAGAATTTGCTTCAATTTTTGTACCAGCGGCAATAAAAGAATTAGAAATCTTTGAACCCGCTCCAATGTAAACGCTATCGCCCAGAATCGAGGCATCTATCGCCACACCTGCCTCGATTATGGAGCCAGAACCAATTGCAGTACCACCTGTGACGAGGGCAGATGGATCAACTTTTGCTCCATACATGACTAAAGCCCCAGAGGAATGTGACGCGAGTTCTACATTCCGTAATGCAAGTGGATCAGCAATTCCATTTACTAGGTCTCTCGAACCTTTGAGAAGTGCTTTAGGTGTACCTATATCCAACCAATAACTCTGATCTAAGTAACCAAAAACTTTTTTGTTATTTTCAATGAGCTTTGGGAACGTTTCGCGTTCGACGCTTACAACCGTGTTGGCAGCAATCGAATCAATGACACTTGGATTAAAAACATAACAGCCTGCATTGATTGTATCTGTGGGTGGGTTTTCCATTTTTTCAAGAAATGCTGTGACTCTCATGTTTGAATCGGTAGGTACGCATCCATATGCACGTGCATCCTCAACGCGTGTCAAATGTAAAGTTACATCGGCACCATTTTTTTCGTGGAAATTTATTTGATCGCGTAAGTTGTGCGAACTTAAGACATCTCCATTAAAAATCACAATAGATTCATCTCTGCCAAGTAAATCTGCTGCATTTCGGATGGCTCCACCGGTTCCAAGCGGTTCCTTTTCAACTGCATATAAAAGTTTCATTCCAAAGGCTGAGCCATCGCCGAAATACGGAATAAATACTTCAGATAAATAAGATGTTGCAAGTACTACGGTAGTAATACCTGCATTCTTTGCCATCGCTAATTGATGTTGAGTCACCGGTAAACCAGCCACGGGTAACATCGGTTTGGGGGTATGGCGAGTAAGTGGCATCAAGCGAGTGCCAAATCCACCAACGAGCAAAATTCCTACTGCCATTTTTATTTCACAGCACTTTCAATACGTTCTACCGCATCACTGATTTGGGCATCTGTTGCTGTGAGTGCAACACGAATATGGGATGCACCTTTGGCGCCATAAAAACTGCCTGGTGTTGCCAAAATTCCTAATTCTGCGAGCCAAGCAACGCTCGTCCAGGCATCCTCGTTTCGAGTGCACCATATATATAAACCCGCATTGGAATACTCAATAGTAAAACCAGCTCTTTGCAATGCTGGTGCAAGAAGCGAGCGACGATTGTTATAGCGATCTCGTTGTTCCTGAACATGTTTCTCATCACCTAAAGCTACGACCATTGCATTTTGAACTGGCAGTGGCACCATCATTCCTGCATGTTTGCGGAATTCTCGAATATTTGAAATCAGATTGCTATCACCGATAAGTAGTGCTCCCCGATATCCAGCCATGGATGATCGTTTTGAAAGGGAATGAACTGCCAACAAATTCTTATTATTTCCCTCAGAGATGGAGAGCAGCGAGCGCCCATGAGCCGAATCTCCAAAATCTAAATAGCATTCGTCTGAAACAAGAATTGCTTCATTTTTTCGAGACCACGCAATTGCTTCCGTAATTTCTTGATCAGTGTGTACTTGACCGGTCGGATTAGATGGCGAATTTATCCATGCAAAATCTGCTACTGGCCACGCCGACGCATCTATTGGAACGGGAATAGCTTGTGCACTTCCAATGATTGCACCGACGTTATATGTGGGGTAAGCAACCTCTGGAATCAAAACTTTCTTTGCTTCCACAATTGTGGGCAACCATGCAACTAATTCTTTTGAGCCAATCAAAGGCAATACATCAAAATCACCCGATGCACCTAAGTGATTAATAGCCCAACTCTTAATTGCATCTCTCAGTTCCGCAGTTCCCGCAGTAACGGGATAGCGAGGCGAATTGGATGATTCACGAAATCTACTTTGAATAAATTCAGGAGTGGGATCTACTGGTGTGCCTTGCGAAAGATCAATGATTCCAAGGGGATGTTTGCGTGCGCTCTCACCAAAAGGGGCAAGTGCATCCCATGGAAAATCAGGAAGAGAGGAACGCAAAAACTTTTACTCGCTCTTAGGCGGAAGCGCTACTACCCCTGCATGATCGCTATTGACTAGCCCGACCTTGGCAGCTCCACCAGGTGAACCGATTTCAACAAAAAATTCTGTGTTGACCTTTGTGAAATCTTTCCACTGTGATGGCACATCATCCTCGTAATAAATGGCCTCGACTGGGCATACTGGTTCGCAGGCGCCACAATCAACACATTCATCAGGTTGGATATAGAGCATTCGATTGCCTTCATAAATACAGTCCACGGGGCATTCTTCGATGCAGGACTTATCTTTGACATCGACACATGGCTCGGCAATCACATAGGTCACGGTGGGGCTCCTTTATAACTGGTACTTAACTTCCCCGATTCTAATCACAAAGTGCAAAAAGGTGCGAGATGAGGCGGGGCGATTATCGTTAAGCCATGACACAGGCGAGTGCGATGGGATTGCAGGATCTCATCGGAAAGCGTCTGACCATCCGGCTTCACGAATCCAGTGGAGGCTATCGAGATATCGTCGGAATACTTGCGTCGCCAACCACATTGCAACATAAAGATGGCCACATCATTACTTTTTCTCCTGATCAAATTGCAATTTACCGAGAAATAATTGCATTGCCAGATAGCGCAGGAAAAGGTGCCCCTCTATCTATCCGAATCATTGAATTAGAAAAAATGATTAATTCCACTTGGGGCTCACTGGAAGAAGTGTGGCACGGCCAATGGCTCTTTCGGGCAAGCGGGAAATTTACTATGCGAGCCAATTCTATTGTGCCGTTGGGCACTCCCCCGTTTGGTGAACCTGATAAAACCTTAGATGAGGCAATACAAGTTGCAATCAATTTTTATAAGGAAAGAAAATTGAAACCAGTTTTCAGTATTCCTCTTCCACTTTATGAAGAATTAGATACCTATCTTGGAGAACACGGGTGGGAGGAAAAAGTTCGAGCTCAGATTCAGGTATCAGATCTCAAACACCTTGATGTGTTAACAAGTAATGTTTTGAATGTGAGCGCTGCATGCACTCCAGAATGGCTGGAAGTGCAAAATGATCAACCGCTGTTATCGATGATGGAAAAAACTCGCGCCCTTTATTATTCACTGACAATAAATAATGTAGCCGTTGCTGTTGCCAGAGCTGGTCTTAGTGATCAATGGGCAGTCATTACCCGTTTTTTTGTAAAACCAGAATTTCGCGAACAAAAATTGGGGCAAGAATTTATGTCATTAATGATCAATGATCTGCTTTCACAAGGGGCTACAAAAGCAGCATTACAAGTAGATGGCGCCAATAACGCAGCCTTGGCGCTTTATGCCAAACTAGGGTTTAGAAAACATCATGAATATAGCTACAGAATTTACGTTGGAGCGTAAGTCGATGCCATTTGCTATGTATGACACTGCCAGCAGGGAAGTTAAAACAATTGGTGCTGGAAAAAAGCACATAACAATTTATTGCTGCGGTCCAACGGTATATCGAGATGCTCACGTAGGAAATCTTCGAACTTTCCTATTATCGGATCTAATCCAACGCACAATAAAACTAACAGGTGTGAGTGTTGCGTTAGTTCAAAATATTACAGATGTTGGTCATATGGCAGAGGATGCAAGTGACAAAATACTCAATCAGGCAAAGCGAGAGAACAGAGATCCTTTTGAATTAGCGAGGCAATACGAGGCAAAATTTCATAAAGATTTAAATCTTCTCAATATTGAGCCTGCCCAGTTATATCCGCGAGCAAGTGAAACCATCGAATTAATGCAAACAATGATTAGCCAGCTGATTGAAAATAAGAATGCCTACATCGGTTCTGATTCGACAGTCTATTTTTCAGCACAATCCTTTCAAAGTTATGGGGCAATTAGTGGTAATAAATTAGATTCGCTCCAACCTGGCCATCGCTATGAATTCATTGATGAAGGCGGCAAACGTTTTCATGCCGATTGGGCGCTTTGGAAGAATGCAGGTTCTCGCACCGAAATGATTTGGGATTCGCCTTGGGGGCCAGGATTTCCGGGGTGGCATATTGAATGTTCTGCAATGTCACTTCATTATTTAGATAACCATATAGATCTACATGTCGGTGGGATTGACCTGCGATTTCCTCACCACGAAAATGAACGGGCTCAATCAAATTCAATAACTAATACAGAGTCTGTATCTCACTGGGTTCATGGCGAACACCTTTTATTTGAAGGTCGCAAGATGTCCAAGAGTTCAGAAAATGTGCTCCTACTGAGTGACATTATCGAAAAGGGAATTGACCCTTTAGCGCTTCGTTTAGTTTTTCTAGAAAATAGATATCGCTCGCAAATGGATCTGACTTGGGATTCGCTTTATTCAGCAAATACAACTTTGAAAAGATGGAGAAAGAAATTACAAGAATGGGGTACAAGCCAAATATCCAAGAGCGACGATGAATTTGTAAGCGCCCTTATGAACGATCTGGATACTCCTCGAGCAATTCAGAGATTACGTCTTATTGAAAAAGACCCCTCAATTACGAATGAAATGAAGAGAGCTATATTTGTATTTAGTGATCAAATATTTGCACTGGACCTTATTCAAGAAGAAATTGTGCGAGAGATGCCCCTTCATATTGAAAAACTTCTCAAGGAGCGCGAAATGGCGCGGGCAGAGAAGAACTGGTCTCGAAGCGATGTACTGCGAGATGAGCTCGAGAAAGAAGGATTACTCGTGAGAGATACAGGCAATGGTCAAGAATGGGATTTCATCTAAATTGGAAGTGCAACTACCCCGATAATTGTTAGGAATCCAAAATTAATCAAAGCGTTGCCTAGTACATTTCCTTGGATCAAAATCTCATTACTTATACCTGGTGTGCCAGCGCGCATAATAATTAGAAGCCAAGCTAGTCCAGCCAATGCTTTGAGATATCTTTTTCCCCACATTCGCCCTATTGCCCAAATACCAACCACTGATGAAATAAGAGCAAAAATAAAGCCCACCGGTGCGAGTACTAGATGCAAAAAGATTGAACCAATTCCAAGAGCTACACCGATAAATATCGAGTAGAAAATCTTCATTTACAAAATCACTCCTGCAAATAAATCTGACTCACGGCCATTGACGTCAAATGGTGAACTTTTTTGCCCCTTTACTAGCGTGTAATACTCGTCTCCCCATATTTGCATTCCGAGGTTATTTGAAAGTGCAAAAAATGGTCCGTCCAAGGAAATTTGAGTCTCATGTGCTTTCATCGCATTCATTTTATTATCCACATACTTACTACCATCAATCAAAGTGGTGACAAAAGAATCATCTTTTGCAAAAGGTAAGTCATCGGCACTTTCAGCTCCAAAGAAATCTGAGCCGAGTTCCTTCATTTTTGCAATTCCTTCTGCGATTACAGATTTAGGCATGGTATTCCAGTATATTTTTTGAACGTTCCACTGATCAGCTAATTCAACAGCTCGCATTGCTACACGGTGGGCTTGAATATGATCTGGGTGGCCATACCCACCAATTTCATCATAAGTAATTACTACATGTGGTTTTACTTCGTGAATTATTTTTACCAAAATTTGTGCAGCACTATCTAAATCTGCTTGCCAGAATACATCTGGTCGATTATTTGGATCCGTTCCCATCATTCCACTATCTCTAAAAGATTTATCTGGTGCACCCAAGAATCGGTAATCACTAATTCCAAGTGAAGACATTGCATTTGCTAATTCAGTTTCGCGATGTTTTCCAAGTTGATCACTAATTCGACTTGCCAGATGAGAAAGACCAGGAACCAGTACTTCGCCTTCTTCTCCTCGCGTACAGGTTACAAGCGTAACTTGCGCACCAAGTGCAGAATAAAGAGCCATCGTTGCCCCATTATTAATTGTTTCATCATCGGGATGAGCATGAACCAGCAATAAGCGATAACCAGCATACGAATCGAACATTATTACTTCCCTTGTATCAAATTAGTAAATTGGTAAAGATGGATCAATCTGTTTTACCCACGCTACGACACCACCACTAACGTGGGTAGCGTCACTAAAACCAGCATTCTTCAAGACAGCTAAACATTCTGCTGAACGAACGCCTGATTTACAATGCAAAATAATTGATTTATCTTGCGGTAATTTCGAAAGCGCACTTCCATCAAGAAAACCCTGTTTTGGAATAAGGGTTGCACCCGGAATCTTTACAATTTCCCATTCGCTAGGTTCGCGAACATCTACAAGATAAAAATTCTCTTTGTTATCCATTTTTTCTTTGAGTTGGCGTACAGAAATTGTCGAATCCTTAACAGCAACTTCTGCAGCATCTGTGAGGACTCCGCAAAATGCTTCGTAATCAGGTAAAAGGGCAGTTTGTGTTGGTTTATCTCCACACAATGGGCAATGAGGATCTTTGCGAACTTTTATCTTGCGATAGCTCATTTCAAGTGCGTCATAAATCATAAGTGAACCGATTAATGGTTCACCAATTCCAGTTATTACCTTAATGGCCTCTGTTGTTTGGATTGAACCGATTGAGGCACAAAGAACTCCCAGCACGCCACCTTCAGCACAACTTGGAACCATTCCTGGTGGAGGAGGTTCTGGGTATAGGCATCTGTAACAAGGGCCGTACTCAGCCCAAAAAACACTTGCTTGTCCATCAAACCGATAAATGGATCCCCATACGTAAGGCTTTTTTAGAAGCACGCATGCGTCATTCACCAAATATCGAGTTGCAAAATTATCTGTTCCATCAACAATAATGTCGTACTGTGAAAATATTTCCATCACATTAGAGACATCTAGTCGAAGCTCGTGTGTAATTACTTTGACATAGGGATTAATTTCAGCAATTTTTTCTTTAGCACTCTGAGCTTTGCTTTTACCTATATCTGATTGCCCATGAATTATTTGACGTTGCAAATTTGATTCATCAACCGTGTCGAATTCGACAATGCCTAGTGTTCCAACTCCTGCTGCCGCTAAATACATTAAGGCAGGAGATCCAAGTCCACCTGCACCAACACAGAGCACTTTTGCATTCATGAGTCGTTGCTGACCTGACATTGCAAGGTCAGGAATTATCAAATGTCGGCTATAGCGACGTACTTCATCAACAGTAAGTGCGGGGCCGGGAGAAACTAATGGAGGAATTTTCATTATGCGCCATTCTGCCACGCGAGGAGTAGGCACCGCCAATTAGAAGTCTGCAAATGATTCGCATATTCATTAGCGTTTTAGCGTAATTGGGCTCTACCATTACCCCGATGACAAGTTCACAAGAACGCAAAGACGATATCCCGAAGGATAAGGCTCGTCTTCCTCGCGATGAGAGACGCGCAATTCTTCTCTCCGCTGCACTTGAAGTTTTTACAGCTGCTGGATATCACGCCGCTGCGATGGATGAGATTGCCGATCGCGCAGGAGTGAGCAAGCCAGTCCTCTATCAACATTTTCCTTCCAAGCTTGAACTCTATTTAGCTGTACTTGATGTACATATTGATTCACTTGTTTTTGAAATTCAAAAAGCAATCGCATCAACTCCAGATAATGCGAGTCGAGTTCGCGCGACAGTTGTTGCTTATTTTTCATTTATTGAAAGTGAGGGAGAAGCATTTCGCCTCTTGTTTGAAAGTGATATGAGTGTTGAACCTGCCGTTCGTGAACGTCTGACCCGCATGACATATGACTGTGCCGCAGCAGCAAGTGCTGTTATTTCAGTAGATACAGGTTTACCAAAAGAGGCAGCGATGTTGCTCGGTGTAGGAATGATTGGTTATGCCCAAGTAACTGCCCGACATTGGTTAGAGCGCGATAGTAAACTGAGCAGACAACAAGCTGTCGATCTTGTAGAAAATCTCATGTGGCGCGGTATTTCAGGTTTTCCTCGTAATCAATAATTTTTTACGCACAAAGTTCGGTCAGCGTAGATACTCAGCACCGATAGGATTAGCTCTATGACAACAAAGAAAACTCAAGCGGGCCATAACAGTGAAGTCCGCATTGCCGTTACTTATGTAAGTGGCGATCTCACATTTGAAAGCCCTCTGAGCGCTGCTGACATTCGTAGTGCCGTCACCGCCGCACTTGCATCTGGCAAACCACTAGAACTTACAGATATTCGTGGACATGAAATTATTGTTCCAGCAGACAAAATCGCTTTTGTTGAAGTAGGCGACCCTGCAGCTCGTCGTGTGGGCTTCGGCGCACTCTAAGGTGAGCAAAACTTTCGCTGATCTTCCACTTCGACGTGAAACGATTGAGGCACTTACTACTCACGGATTTAGCTCCCCCTTTCCTATTCAAGAGATGGTTCTACCCATTGCACTTAGTGATGGCGATGTTATTGGCCAAGCAAAAACTGGTACTGGTAAAACCCTCGCTTTCGGAATTCCACTTATTGAAAAAGTCATCGCTCCTTTGGATTCAGAGTGGAATGCATTTGAAAGTAAAGGCCTGCCTCAAGTTTTAGTTGTTGTACCGACCCGCGAATTGTGCGTGCAGGTAACAAAAGATATTGATGAACTAGCAAATAATCGTGGAATTAGAACGTTGGCTGTTTACGGCGGGCGAGCATTTGAACCACAAATTGAAGCCCTCAATAATGGGATTGAAATTGTTGTGGGCACGCCAGGACGACTATTGGATCTTTATCGTCAGGGCCAACTCAAACTCAAGGAAGTTTCTCGATTAGTGTTAGATGAAGCCGATGAGATGTTAGATCTTGGTTTCTTGCCTGATGTTGAGAAGATTTTCACCAGTACTCCTAAGCGTTCTCAAACAATGCTTTTTTCCGCGACGATGCCCGGAGACATCATTGCTTTGGCGCGACGATTTATGAATCAGCCCATACATATTCGTACTCAAGATAATGAAGATGAAGGCGCGGTTGTATCCAAGATTGAACAACATGTCTATCGCGCGCACGCTCTCGATAAAATTGAGATGTTGGCTCGAATTCTTCAAGCTGAGGGCCGAGGTCCGACAATGGTTTTCTGTCGTACAAAGCGAACCTGTCAAAAGACTGCCGATGATTTATTGGAGCGCGGTTTCAAATCTGCTGCAATTCATGGAGACCTTGGGCAAGGAGCCCGCGAAAAGGCACTCTCCGATTTCAAAGCTGGTAAATCTGATGTTCTAGTTGCAACAGATGTTGCTGCGCGTGGAATTGATATCGATGGCATCACACACGTTATCAATTATCAGTGTCCTGAAGATGAAAAAACTTATGTCCACCGCATTGGAAGAACAGCTCGTGCAGGTGCCGCTGGAATTGCAGTCACATTTGTTGATTGGGATGAATTAGCACGTTGGAAAATGATTGATACAGCTCTTTCACTTGGTTTAGCAGAACCTGAGGAAACTTATTCTTCATCTGAACATCTTTTTGAAGTAATGAAGATTCCAGCAGGAACCACTGGTCGCCTTACAAAAACCAAACCTGTGGCAGTTTCATCACCAGTGAAGAGTGCTCCACCTAAGAAGACAGAGCGAGTTCGGACACGTAATAAGAAGTTCAAGAGCGATAACTAAATTAATTCCAACTTTTCTAGTATTGAGTAAGCAGCTTCTCGATATGCGGAAGCGATTTCACTTCTGTTATTTTGTGTTATCACTGAAGTAGTGTCTTCAAGGGCTTTGTCGGCCAATTCTGAATAAGGAATTGCAGCATCTAAATATTCATAGGAATAATCAAAATTATCAGAGCTCGAATTCCGATTATTGAATTTGAGAGTGACTATTGATTTTTGACCTGCAATTTTACGAATTTGATCCGCACCTCGAATTGAATGCAAGTCTGTTCCAATCGGAATTACAACTAACTCTGATTCCTCAATCGCAAACGATAATCGTGCATCTAGGGTTGAGGGGGTGTCTATAAAAATAAGGTCATAGCGCTTAGGTAGATTTGATAAAAAAGCTTTCAAGTTTTCATGTTGAATAAATGATCCGAGCCTTGAATCAGAAGCTATGAAATCAAAGCGTTCAGTGGTGGTAATTACTTGTGACTCAATAATTTTACCTGCCATTAAATAATCAAAAAGTGTCGTGCGCTCATTCTCGAAGCCAAGCTTAAAAGTTAGCGCTGAAGCAACATCAAAGTCTAGAAGTAAAACTTTTTTTCCATACTCCACTGCGCTTACCGCTAGTGCATGAGCAGTTGTCGTCTTGCCTGTGCCCCCTGCAACGTTGGCTACTGCAATCACGTGGTTCATGCGCTTTCCTCTAATTTCCAACGTACGCGCGCTTTTTTCAGAATAGGTGGTTCCATCAATGTGGAAGGAAGTAAGGAAAGCGTGGTGCGAGTTGTTCTCAGAGCAATCGAGGTCGCAATTTGCGCTCCAGGTAAATTTGGCCATCCATAGAGAGAACGAGCCCATAATGGTAATGATGAGGCTGCAAGTGTTGCCAATGTCGCCCATGCAGGCGCCGCTGGCGTTGCAAAGCGCACAACTTTTGGCATGGGTGGAATCGTAAGAAATAAAGCAGCTCGCTTTGCATCATCAGATGCATATAGTTCTGGTGATATTGATTGGAAATAATCTTTGAGTTCTTGAAATGTGTTTGGTACATCGGCTTGCGGAATACCTACTAATTTAGCAAAGAGCACCATCTGGGCAACATACAAATCTTTTTCAGCAGCAGATAAATTCACACCGGATCTGATCGCTACATCAAGAAATGAATCCACCATGGCCATATGAACCCACAGCAATAGGTGAGGGTCGTCTAATCCCAATTTTGAATGAATCACGCGCACTCGTGCTGCTAGTTGCTCTGCTTCGGTAACTTCGCCAAAAGTTAGCATAGAAACATAATCACCGGTGCGTTGCAGTCTGCCCCAAGCATCATCTCTAAAATCTGAATGTGCCGCGACTCCTGCCATTGCAGCTGGGTGGAGTGCTTGTTGCAGTAGCGCACGAATACCTCCGACGGCCATCGAAGGGTCAGAATGAATTTTCCAAACAACTGATGTTGGGGAAAAAAGTCCAAGTTCTTTCATTGTTATCCCGCCACGAAACCGCGGACTGCATCGACAATCATTTGAACTGCAATTGCAGCGAGCAGAAGTCCAGCAATTCGAGCCACAAGAGTTACACCAGCTTCGCGGATTACGCGCAGAATTGTGTTCGATGAAAGAAGTGCGAGAGCTATAACTACATGTACTGCGATTACTGCCGTAATAAGACCGATGACATAAGTGGAGCTTTTTGCTTCTTGAACAAAGAGCATTGTCGCAACAATTGCACCTGGCCCAGCTAATAGAGGGGTTCCCAGTGGAACAAGCGCAACGTTTGCATTTTTGGAAGGACTTCCCTCGCCACCTCTACCTGTCAAGAGTTCTAAGGAAATCAGAAGAAGAAGCAGTCCGCCCGCGGCTTGTAAGGCACCGATAGATACATTGAGATAAGAAAGAATAAAACGTCCGAATAATGCGAATACAGAAATAACTAAAAGCGATACACCTGCCGCTTGTAGCGCTAATTGTCGCCTGACTTTAGGACTCTTATCAGAAACTAAACTGAGAAAGATAGGAGTTGCACCGGGAGGATCCATAATGACTAATAAAGTTACGAAAGATTGAATTGTAAAAGTAATTGCACTTGTCTGTACCAAATTCATGCCTTCACCACCCTTCGCGCATTGGCTTGAGATTCTAGCCGAAGCCATTGTTCTAAGTCTGTTGAATTTTCGCCAAGGGAATTCAGTTTTCCATTTCCGTGGTAATCACTGGAACCAGTAATCACCAAATTTTGTTCTATTGCAATCGCTCTCAACATTTCACGTTCTGAGTCACTATGGTCTCGGTGATTGACTTCAATTGCATTAAGGCCAGCATCACAAAGGCCTTGAAAATCTTGCGCGCCTAAGATTTGTCCTCTATGAGATGCAAAAGCGTGAGCAATTATCGCTACTCCCCCAGCACTGCGAATTATAGAAATGGCTTCTTCTGGAGTTGGAGCAGCATGGGATACATAGAATCGTGAATCATTATTGAGTAGTCCTTGAAATGCTTCATCGCGTGATGCAATCACACCATTTTTCACAAGCGCATCGGCTAAATGTGGTCGGCCTAATGTTGCACCTGGCGGCATTGCTGCTTCAACATCTTCCATCGAAATATTCATACCTTCTGCTCGCATTAGTTCGATCATCTTTTTCATTCGAGGGATTCGACCATCACGAGTCTCTTCTAAAAGCTTTTGCATTGGCGCATTATTTTCATCAAATAAAAGCCCCAACATATGCACGCTAATTCCATCGTGAGTCAGACATGAAATTTCGGCACCTAATACAAGTTCAATATCTCCTCGAACTGCCTTTCTGGCTTCACTCCATCCAGCAGTAGTGTCGTGATCAGTAATTGCTAAGACATCGATACCTTGTGAAAGGGCTTTATTTATCAGCTCTCTCGGAGAATCTGTCCCATCGCTACACGTTGTGTGAGTATGTAAATCAATCATTGACGGCAGCCCGATCTACGCGAGTGCGCAAAACAACAAGAATGCAACCTCCAAGAATTAAGGCAATTCCAGGAATAATGCCAAGAGGTGGTTTTTGACCAAGCCACCAAACGGCGAGCACTGAACTCACTGGAACTTCGAAAAAAACTATTAGTGAAACAACAGCCGGTGAAACTCGTTTGAGTGCGGCATTAAACATCGTATGCCCCAAAATTTGTGCACCAAGAATAAGTCCTAAAACAATCCACCACTGTCGAGGTGAAAAATGTAAAATTTCATTTCCAGCGATAAAAGCCATAGGAAGAGCGGTTATTGCACAAACAAAATAGCAAATAGTTGTATATGTGGTTGTTTCAATACTTCGTTGTGCTTTCGAACCTGCCATCATGTAAAGGGCAGCTAGCGCCGCTGAAATAAGTGCTGCAATGTCTCCCAGAAAATTTCTCAAAGAAATATGCAGATCCACCCCAGATATTAGAAGTACTCCTGAAAAGCTAACAATCATCCCAAACCATGCACGCGATGGAATATGCCCACCAATAACTTTTACAAAGAGTGCAGCAAAAATTGGTTGTAGCGCAACTATCGCAGTTCCAGCAGCAACGGTTGTCAGTCTCATTGCTAAGAAGAATCCATAAAAATGTAGCGCGAGGGTAACTCCTGCGATTGCAGCCCATTTCATTCCAGCGCGATGACTACGCAAGTGCGTATGTCGAAGTGCGAATGGCAAAGTAATAAGTGAACCACCCAGATTTCGCCAAAATATTAATGACAGGACTGGCATGGAGCTCATTGCAATTAGCGGGCCAGAAGTTCCAATACCGATAATTCCAAGACCTAATCGAATCAGGTCGGGTCGGGCTGGGATGGCAATATGACTATCGCGTGCCTTGATTTGAGCTTCATCCATACGATAACGGTAGTGGACTAGGTAGCGAGGCCTAAACGAACACCGAGCA
Source organism: Actinomycetota bacterium (assembly GCA_947451045.1). Taxonomy (GTDB): domain Bacteria; phylum Actinomycetota; class Actinomycetes; order Nanopelagicales; family Nanopelagicaceae; genus Planktophila. The sequence goes on from CANFXM010000010.1 coordinate 15,273, forward strand.
AAGATTTGCTACGTAGAACTAATTGATCTGTAATCTGATTGATAACTATGGCTGCAGCGGACTCAGGATGCTCATAAACCACGGGCTTTCCACTATCACCACCAGTGCGCAAATCGGGACTAAAGGGAATCCTGCCTAGAAGTGGAACATCTGTTCCTACAAGTTCGGAGAGACGACGCGCTGTTTCTTCTCCTCCGCCATTTCCAAAGAGCGAAATCAATTCCCCACACTCTGGACAAGGAAATGCCGACATATTTTCAATTACACCGATGACATGTTGTTTTATCTGATGCGCAATTCTTCCAGCACGTTCTGCAACTTCTGCAGCAGCAACTTGTGGAGTAGTAACAACTAATATTTCCGAAGACGGGATTAGTTGACCAAGGGAAATTGCTAAATCTCCAGTTCCAGGTGGCAAATCTATGAACAAAAGATCTAAATCGCCCCAGTAAGCATCAGATAGCAATTGTTCTAGAACTCTATGCAAGAGTGGTCCGCGATATGCAACAGCATCAGAACGTTCCGGTTTGAACATTTCCATTGAGACCGTTTTCACTCCATATGACTCGAGTGGAATAAACATTTGATCAATTGCTGTTGGTCTCTGATTCATTAAACCCATCAATCGCGGAATTGAATGGCCATAGACATCGGCATCCAAAATTCCAACACGCAATCCTTTATTAGCAGCAGCGATAGCCAGATTGACAGTGAGTGATGACTTTCCAACTCCACCTTTGCCTGATGCAACCCCAATTACTCGTGTCAGTGATTCGGGTTGGGCAAATGGAATGAACTTTTCTCGACCACCTCGCAAGAGTTTCTTTACATTATTTCGTTGTTCCTCAGACATAACACCAAATAGAAGTTCAATATTTTGAACTTCTTCAATTTGAGAAACAGCTTTTTTGATATCCGTTCGCAATCGATCCTGCATAGGGCACCCAGATATTGTCAACAAAATAACGAGCGACGCCGTACTGTTTTCAAAAGAAACTTCTTCTACCATTCCTAATTCCGGCAATGCTCTGTGCAATTCCGGGTCTTGAACAGTTGCTAGCGCTGCATGAATCTTTTCTACTGTTGTCATAGGAGGTCCGGATCAATCTTTGCATTGAGATTCTTAGTGGGTTTAACTTCTGACTCATCGAGAGCCCCTGCAAGTTGTTTTCTAATAAAAGTTTTTGGATGTAAATCTGATGGTTGTAAATCCTCAAAGCCTGGGCCAAGATTTTCGCGCAATTCAGCTGTTGCACTCTGCGAAAGTGCTCGCAGCTTTCTCACTATTTTTGCCGCTTCCGAAGCTACATGAGGAAGCCGGTCGGGGCCAACGAGAATTACGGCAAGGATTGCTAGGCCAAAAAATTCACCCGCGCCGATATCAAAGAACATAGGACTACCTTATCCACACTTCTATTTCTTCGACGCTATGAGTACGAGAGTGACAGATGAGCTTTTGCCTTTACGAAGAAAAGTAATTTTTACCCTTTCCCCAACGGCGTGTGCTCGAACCGCAACAATGAGTTGATCTGGAGAAGAAATAGATTCGCCATCAAGATTTGTAATGACATCGCCTGGTTGAAGTCCTGCTTTAGCTGCTGGGCCACCGATGGTTAGCGCAGTTGGAGAATTTGCTATCTGTGCTCCTTGGCCTGTGAAATTCATATCAATAGCAATTCCTAGAACTGGATATGTCGCTTTCCCGGTTTTGATTAATTGTTGAGCAGTCAATCTCGCTTGATTTATTGGAATCGCAAAACCCAGACCAATAGAACCAACTTGAGAACCAGATGACGAACCTAGAGATGCGATTGCAGAATTTATGCCAATAACCGCACCGGTTGCATCAACAAGTGGTCCACCCGAATTACCTGGATTGATTGCTGCATCCGTTTGTAGAGCATTGATAAAGGAACTTTCCATTCCTTGGTTACCCGTAGAAACTGCGCGATTTTTTGCGCTGATAATTCCGAGCGTCACCGTTCCAGATAATCCAAGTGGGGAACCAATTGCAATTACAGAATCTCCTACGGCGACTTTGTCACTATCACCAAATTGCAATGCTGGAAGTCCGGTAGCAACAATTCTTACTACCGCTAAATCATAGGAAGCATCTCGGCCCACAATTGTTCCCGCGTAATTTTCTCCATTATTGAGAGTTACTTGAATCGTGCCACCAAAATCTGCAACCTCTGCTACAACGTGATTATTTGTCAAAATAATTCCATTGCTATCAATGACAAATCCAGATCCGGTACCACTTCCTCTATTTGATCGTGTTGAAATAGAAACCACCGATGGTAAAACCCGTTGCGCAATTCCGGCAACTGAATCAGGTTTTCTTTCAATAGTGCTCGTTGAATTCACGAGATGCACTCCATGTGGGAGCCATCCTGTAGTTGCATTTGTCCCAAGTACCCCACCGATAATTCCAGCAACTATTGCAACCACAAACAATTTCCGAGTACTAGTGCTTGCATTCTTTGCAGGAGGATTAACTTCCCACCATGGTCCGGATGTAATTTCTACACTCTTATTTTTGTCTCGGGGAAATTTCATAAGTGAATCTTGCTATACCTTGGTCGCAAGTAACAAACCATCACCGACTGGAATGAGTGAACTCACCCAATCCTCTGTTGCTGCTCTAATGATTTTCCCAGCGTCACGAAGTGCGACAGTTTTTACATCTCGCTGTGCAGGATCTGGAACCTTCGAGTCTCCGAAATAATTGTCAATTACTAATACTCCGCCGCTTCTCAATATACGGTGTGCTTCACCTATTACGAAAGAGAGATCTTCAGGATTGTGACGTAATACAACCAGGTCATACGCACGATCAGTTAATTTAGTCATAACGTCCGGAATTGAATTTGTAATCAATCGATAACGAGATTGTTCAATATCAGCGTCTTGTAGTGCGAGTTTGGCAATTTGAGTATGTTCCATTTCATCATCGATAGATGTAAGCGTTCCACTTCTCATCATCCCTTTGAGTAACCACAATGATCCAACTCCGGATCCCGTGCCAACTTCAACGACAGATTGCGCTTTTAAGAGATTTGCAAGAAATCGTAAATGTGAACCAGCACCTGGTGTTACATCATTAGTGCCAAGTTCAACTCCACGCACGCGAGCTTGGGCCATTTCAAAATCTTCTGGAATGAAACCTTCAGAAAAAGAATGTGGGTCTTGTCGCATCACAGGCTCATTATCCAATCTGTTAATAAGCGAACACCGAAACCTGTGCCACCTTTCGGATTTTCACCTGCATCAACTTCACTACGCGCTGTTCCTGCAATATCTAAATGTACCCAGCGGCGACTACCAGCAAATTTTTCAAGAAATAATGCTGCAGTTACAGAGCCCGCAGAATATTTTTCCTTGTCTGCCGTGTGGTTGTAATCGGCGATATCACTGCGAAGTGAATCCTGATATTCATCAATGAGAGGCATGTGCCAAACTTTGTCACCGGATTCAGCACCAATTTTTCCAAGGCTCTTGGCCAATAATTGGTCGCGGGTATACATGGCAGCATATTGGCGCCCTAATCCCAAAGTTGCTGCTCCTGTTAGCGTAGCAATATCGACTAAATAATCTGGATCTAAATTCTTATCGGCATATGCAAGACCGTCAGCAAGTACCAATCGTCCTTCTGCATCGGTATTAATTACTTCCACTGTTGTCCCACCGAAATGGGTTATGACATCACTTGGGCGCTGGGAAGTACCAGAGAGCGCATTTTCAGCACACATCATCAGCGCAGTGACTCGAACTCTTGGTTGCAGCTGAGCTAGCACACTCACTGTTGCAAGAAGTGCCGCAGCCCCTGCCATATCGCTTTTCATGGCAGTCATCGTGTCGTAAGGTCGTTTTAATGAAACACCACCTGTGTCAAAAGTAATTCCTTTGCCAACAAGTACGACATGCGTGAGCGCGCCAACTGCTTTCTTCGCACTACGAGGTACATAAGAAAGTTCAACAAAACGCGGTCCTGGTTTAGGTGAAGAATTTCCCACTGCACGTAGTCCGCCAAAGAGCGCCAATTCTTTTCCTGCCAGAACTTTTACGTTGAAGCCAAACTCTTTTCCCATCGATAGCGCCTGCTCAGATAACCACGCAGGATTTTTAATATTAGCAGGCGTGTGAACAAGATCGCGTGCCGTACAGATTGCTTTTGCTATCACAACTACATCATCTAATTGGCTTTGATCTTCGGTTGCGATAAAAAATTCAGGAAAAAGTGTTTCCTTATCAGTTTTTTGATTCCATAAATATGATCCAAGTGAAAGCGAAATAGTAAAGGCTTTCAGCTCTGTAACTTCATTGACACAAGCACAAAATACTTTGGTTGATTTTCCTCGAACTTTTCTTCCAATCGCAGAAGCAGCAAGGCGAATTGAATTCAAACCTTTATCACCAAGTCCAACTAAAAATATTCTTTCGGTAAGTGAATCTGTATCACTTACAGGGATCTCGAAGAGTTCTCCAGCTTTACCAGTGGGAGAGAAAAAAGTTAATTCATCAAGAAGATTAAGTTCAAAATGTTCTTCAATGGCGCTTACTAGTCGTGCTGGTCCTTCTAATTCAAAGTCTTCTTTTTCATTTTTAGAAAATGCAATCGCTATTGCTTGCGAGCGCAGTGCAGCGTCGACAGAAATCGCGGCGGATTGTGCGAAAGCAACCTTCATAACGCTAAAGGCTATGGTCTATTTTTTGATTAGAGCTACAGCTGCATGAAGCGCCGCGCTGAGGTTATTTGCCTCTTCAGAATTCATTTCAACAACTAAACGTCCGCCACCTTCAAGTGGAATTCGCATAACAAGTGAGCGAGCTTCTTTCGTAACTTCCATGGGTCCATCGCCAGTGCGGGGTTTCATGGCAGCCATCGAGACACTCCTTAGTTAGCTAGACGACCAACACTGTGAAAGTGGTGATAGTAGAGCGTGGGTATAAGAGGAGAAGTATCTCGCATAATCAGTGCAAGCGCGAAATCGTGCTTACGTGAGGCCAAGAATCAGGCTAATTCTCCCCTTGCCACTAACAATGAGGGCGCTAACTGAGCGTTCAGGTACGCCAAGTAGCGCGGCAATTTCATTGGCGCTCATAGATTTCATAAAGTGCATGGTCAAGATGATTCGCTCCTCTTCCGGCAATGAGGCAAGGGCCTGTGCCACTGTTAGGGGCTCACTCATAATGGATGAGATTACTCGCCTGATCTGTCGGGATAAGCGAGGGCGCGTGCGAGCCTCATCAAAGAGATTCGAACACCGATATAGAGGCCAGGCGCGATGAGATAAAAGAGCGCTCGTGGTGCAATCACAATTTCCGACCAATAAAAAAGAGTTTCTTCTTCTGAAACTTTTTCCAATCTAAACAGACCACTGCCCTTGATGACCTTACCTGTATGTATTACTTCGCACGAATATGGTGGATTCCACTTTGTTACTCTCATGAGATCCAGAATTCCGATTTTTTTGGCTTTTGGAAATAGTCCCGTGAATGCTTCTATCTCGGTACCGACACCTTCGCGAATATCTGATGTAACCCAAACTTGAGTGGCGAGCATCCAATCACTTTGTGATTCCCATTCTTGTATAGATTGCCACGCTCGTTGAATCGAAACTGGAAGTTTGATACTTATGGAAAGAGAATTTTCCATCTACTGACATGCCTGAATAGCTTGGTCAACTGTTGTACACCATGTTACTAAATCACGCATGCCTGGTTTAATAAAATGTTCACCTTCGAGATGAATAATTAATTCATGTAGAGGTGAATACAAACCAAATGGATCTAAAATAATTACAGGCTTATTGTGAAATTTTAGATATCTTCCCACCCAGATTTCAAAAAATTCTTCGAGTGTGCCTGCGCCTCCAGGCATTGTTATAAATGCCTCGGAGATATCGGTAATCATCGCTTTTCGTTCGCCCATAGTTTCAACGACATGCAGCTCATCGCTATCGTGATCTGCAAATTCAATATCGACCAAGGCTTGAGGAATTACTCCAATAGTTCTTCCACCGCTTTGGCGTGCGCCACGGGCAACAGCGCCCATCATCGAAATATGTCCCCCACCAGAGACCAATTCCCATTTTTTATTTCCGATTGCCTTGCCAAGTTCGCTGGCTAAATCAACATATTTATTATCAATAGTCGGAGATGAAGAGCAAAATACGGCAATACGCATAGGTGCAAGAATAGGGGTTAGGCTTGACCTATGAGTATGCGAGCATCAGGTCACGGTATTGCCACTATTGCAGGCGGGGTCGTCCTCGATACCTGGTTTCCTGAACCAACTCTTGCAACCTTGCCGTCCATACCAGCAACACTCAAATCTCTCGTTGGTAGCGACGATATCCGCGGTGTTACAAAAGAATTAGTGAGCATTGAAATTGATCTCAATGCTGCGCCAACTTCTGTCAGTGATGCATACCTTCGCCTCCATCTTCTTTCGCATCGATTAGTAAAACCTCATGGACTAAACCTTGATGGAATATTTGGGATTCTCAATAACGTTGTTTGGACTTCTTATGGCCCATGTGCCGTTGAAGGATTCGAAATAACTCGCGCGAGACTTAAAAGTGCTTATGGAAATGTCAACGTTTTCGGTATTGATAAATTTCCACGAATGGTTGATTATGTAATTCCAAGTGGAGTTCGGATTGCCGATGCTGATCGGGTGCGTTTAGGTGCACATCTTGCACACGGCACAACCGTGATGCATGAAGGTTTTGTAAATTTCAATGCTGGAACTCTTGGAACTTCCATGGTGGAAGGGCGAATCTCTGCTGGTGTTGTAGTTGATGACGGAAGTGATATTGGTGGAGGTGCCTCCATCATGGGAACACTTAGTGGTGGTGGAAAACAAGTTATTTCGATTGGAAAGAAATGTTTACTGGGAGCAAACTCAGGACTTGGAATTTCACTTGGTGAAAATTGCGTTATAGAAGCAGGAACCTACATCACTGCAGCTGCAAAAGTTCGTTTACCTGACGGGGAAATTGTCAAAGCTGGAACTCTCTCTGGTGCAAATAATTTGTTGTTCCGTAGAAATTCTCAAAATGGTGCCTTAGAAGTTGTAATGCGTACTGGTTCTTGGGGCGGGCTTAACTCAGTTCTACACGCTGACTAAGTCAAACCATGCAGACGGAATCTTTGCTCTACTTCTAAAAGTTTCACCACGCAAAATAACTTCTACGCCTGCACTCGAAGTCGCCTTTATTTGTGCAACAGTTCCAGTTGAATTCTTACTAAGAATTTCTAGTTTCACAACATCAGGTAAAAGAAAGGCTGCTGCGATAACTTCTTGACTCACACTTCTATCCCACGTTGCGTAATGAGGATTTAGTTTTATATCCACACTCGACGTATCTGCCACACTCAAAGTGTATGAACGCTCATTACCCCAAGCATTGAGCGCGCTCTCTGTTTGTCCACCTGTAGATGAGGTGAAATATGGCGTAATAGGGAGCCCCGCCAATGTAATTGCAAATCCACTTCCCTCGTCAACATGGGTTGCATCTACTGCTTGACGCCATATTGCACCATATTTAGGTTCACTCTCTTTTGCATAACCAATGAAACTTTGATCGGTATTTGATGCATAAAGGTTGCAATCACAGGCAGTTTTTATTAATCCCAACTTACTTAGGGCGTAAGTACGTGAAGCTATAACTTGGGCTTGCAAAGCATTCATGGGCCATGAGGAGGGCACTTCACCAATTCCATATAAATATTCATCATGAATGCGTAATGAATTAGTTACTTCAATAAAATACTGGCCATCTTTTGTACGCACTGACTTTATTTGCATTTGTCCATATTTATACCTGAGCGTACCCATGCTGGTCGTTACAGAGACTATTGGACTATTTCCAGACCATTGAATTATAAAATTACGGCTTTGAGCGTTTGCCACTACTTTCTTACCATAAGTGACCATTAAAACAATTTGTGATCCAAGTTTTGAGAAGGACAGAACACTTTTAGTTGCTACTTGAGCAATAGTTGTACTTTCATTTGTAGAGACCGAAATATTTGCTCCAGGCGTCGTAGTTGATATTTTTACATTATTTTGTAAGTGAGCAATATTGACTCGAATCGTTTGAGTATCTGGCAATGGCACAATATCGACGCCGGTGTAGTAATACCTAAGTATCGAAGTAGGGCTCTCACCAGCAAGTGCCATCGCTCTCGCGCCAATTTGGCTAAGCCCAACGCCATGTCCATAACCGGAACCATGGAATGAAAAAGTTGGAGGTACTTCACTAGCTGATGCAAAAGGAGTAAAGAATTGAAAGAAAAGGAAAGCGACTAATGCTTTAGAGATCCTCATCGACAGCAGCGCTCTTTCCAACATGCAGAAATTCTTGGTAGGCATCGATTACAGCGCCTGGTTCGCCTCGCTGAATGAGTTTTCCTTTATGTAACCAAACTACATCGTTACAAACTTCTCTAAGTGTCAGCATCGCATGACTTACAAGTATTAAAGCTCGATCTTGGCCACGTAACTCTTTGAGTCGATTGAAGCTCTTCTCTTTGAATTTAGCATCACCGGTACTAAGTGCTTCATCCACGATCAAAATATCTGGCTTTACTGTAGCGGCCACAGAGAAAGCTAAGCGGGCATACATACCTGATGAATAGCTACGCATTGGTGAATCAATAGCCTCTCCCAATTCAGAAAAGTCAGCAATTTCTTCAAAATTTTCTTCAATCTGTTCTTGCGATAAACCAGCAGCAAGGCCACCAAGGTAAACATTTTGACGTCCCGTCATTGCCGGATTGAAACCAACGCCTAATGCAAGCAAGGTACTTACGCTTCCATACACTTCAACGCGACCCTGAGTAGGTGGCAAAATTCCAGCAATCACTCGCATTAAAGTTGACTTACCAGCACCGTTTGCGCCAATGACACCGAGCACTTGTCCATAATCAATATCCAAATTTATGTCATTGAGTGCATGAATTGTTCGAACTTGTTTTCCGCCACCACCGAAAGAATTTAGTCGTGCCTTAAGCGTTGGTCGACGATCAATTGCTGTTTTATAAATTAGTCCAACATTACGCACCGATACGGCAATGTTTTCGGAAAGAAGATTGTTATTAGAGTCGTACGGCAAATTCGCGCTCCCTTGAAAGAAAGAAGTATGTGCCGATGACAAATATTGCAACCGCCCATATTAGTCCTGCTAATAATTTATGCATTGATGGAGCCTGTGCATGCACAACTGCACGAGACCAAGAATCCAAGATCGGAAACAATGGATTTACATATTGCATGAGTCGTAATTTCGGTTTCAGGCTGGAGGCTTCATAAAGAATAGGAGAGAGATAAAGCATGGTTCTGTTGAAATACGGCAAGAAGCTCGCTACGTCTCGGAAATAAACGTTTACACACGCAATTGCAATCGATAAACCCAATGCAAATAGCGCCGTAATGAGAAAGACTGGAATTGCCCACAACATCTGCCAACCAAAAGGTAGACCAACGATGATGCGAATTATTAAGAATACAAAAAGTGTTGGGATAAATTTAAATATCGCAATAATTGTGGCTGAAATTGGCAACATGATTCTAGGAAAAGCAGTGTTTAGAATTAATTTCTGACCAGCCGTAACTGACTTCACGCCACCCGTAAGGCTGTGGCTTACCAAATAGAATAGAAACAAACTTGCAGTGAGGTGTGCGTAGCGCGTTGTATCACTACGTCCTCCAATTATTACAACCAGGAGAAAATAAACACCAGAAAGTAATAATGGATTTAGTACAAGCCAGAGCTGTCCAAAAACAGAGTCAAAATGCTGCTCACGCAATTCCGATTTTGAGAATTGTGAAATGAAGGTTCTGCGTTGCCAGAGCGATTTCCAATATCGCCCCAGTGGCGGTAAACCCGCTCGAAAAGGTTCATAAACTTGAACTGGAGCCTTCATAGACACAAGGCTACCTTAGGAGAGCTGTGAACGAGCTATTACTGAGCGCGTGGAACTAGTGATTTGGGTGAAGTAATGAATCCCAGACCCCAAGAAAAATGCATGACAAGCAAAATAAGAGGGAGACATATAACTTCTCCGAATGATTTTCCAATCACCTTTGATGCAAAGAGAATAAAAAGTATATATAACGTAACGGGTATCCAGAAAATTGGAGCTACGAGAGAACCGAGAAGAATTGATAAAAAACTCCCAAGAACTGCAATCGGTGGAGCTAAATATCTGTAATTAACGGTTTTCTTATGAGTTCTGGCGACAACGCGGCGCCATCGACCGTAATTGAAATATTGTTTTGCAAGTGCACGAAGACTCGAGCGAGGCCTGTAAGTAACTACTAATCGTGGATCAAAATAAACCAAGCCTCCTGCATTTCGTAATCTGTAGTTTAATTCCCAATCTTGAGCTCTAATAAATTCTTCGTTATATCCATTGATTGCCATCAACGCTTCTCGTCTAAATGCACCTAAATAAACAGTATCGACTTCACCAGCACCGCCACCGGTATGGAATCGGGATGCACCAACTCCAAAAACACTTTTCATCGCGTGCGCAACTCCACGTTCGAAAATACTTCTTCCTTGGGCATCCATAATTCCGCCAACATTTACAGCGCCAGTCTCTGTCAATACTGTAAAAATTAAACTCAAATAATTCTTGGGTATTTCAGAATGAGCATCTACTCGCACAATGATCGGAAAATGAGAGGAACCGATTGCTAGATTGAGAGCAGAGGCGGTTCGTCCTGAGGGGTTTGAAACAATGTGAATACGCGAATCTTTTTTTGCTAACTCATTCGCCAGTAATTCTGTACCATCACTTGAAGGCCCAATCGCAAGAACGATTTCTAGCTCACCAGTGAAATCCTGAGAAATAATTGAGTGGATTGACTCTTCTAAATGAGATGCTTCATTAAGTACGGGCAGAATGACAGAAATCGCCCTCTTCGGTGAGCCATATAACTCATTTGCTGATGTCGTCATAACCCCACCACGCTATCGCCCAAGTACGCTCTCCTTGTGAAAGCGACGCGTCCGATAAGAATTATTACAACTTTATCAGTTGCAATAATTTTCTTCTCTGCATTCTCGTGGCTTGCCCTCGGACACGTAAGTGGCTCTCTGAGTCGAATTGATGTTTTCGGCGGGTTGAAATCACGACCTCAAAAAACTTCAACAGCGTTGAATTATCTTCTCGTTGGTTCAGACACACGAGTCGGTTTAACCCCTGCGCAATTAAAACTGCTCCGTGTTGGAAGTACTAAATCAGCAGCTGGGGCCCGCTCCGACACCATGCTCTTAGTTCACATCAGTAAAGCGCGCGATAAAGCAATGATCATTTCTATCCCTCGAGATTCACTTGTGACAGTGCCTGCTCACTTAGGTATGGACGGCAAGAGTCAAGCACCCGAATCGCAAGCAAAAATCAATGCTGCATTCGCGTGGGGTGGTGCACCGTTATTGATTCAAACATTCGAGGCAAAATCAAATTTACATATAGATCACTATCTTGAAATTAACTTTGCAGGTTTTGCTGGAATTGTCGATTCTATTGGCGGAATCGAAGTATGTACCAAACGCGACATCAATGATCCAAAAAGTCACTTAGTACTCAGTGCTGGAATACATACTCTCGATGGAGTTGAAGCGTTGAAATATGTTCGTACTCGTGACTTCGATGGAATGGGTGATTTAGGGCGTATGCAACGTCAGCAACAATTCATGAGTGCAGTACTTCGCAAGGCGACAAGTTCTGGAGTGCTTCTCAATCCATTGAAGTTGGTTAGTTTTTTCAATGCCGCGATTTCAAGTATTAAAACTGATTCATCCTTAAATCAGAGTGATTTATTGACTCTCGTAAAGCAGATGAAGAATCTCTCACCTGGAAAAGTTCGCACATTAACAATTCCACTGGGCAACTCAAATGCAAGTGTTCCAGGTCTAGGTTCCGTCGTTACGTGGGATCCAGTCCTTGCGCCAGAATTATTCCAACGCTTGCGCGATGATCTTCCAATTGTGGACGTTGTCACTGCGACCCCTTCACCAAGTTCTTCCGCGGCCGCCAAGGCAAAAACCACCGTAGTAGATAAATTCAAGACGCGTACAGCTGCAGAAAATCCTTGCGGAAGCTTGAAATAGGAAAGCAAAAGATAGACTCCTAATATGGCATTGAAACTCTCCGTTGTAGGCACGGGCTATTTAGGCGCTACGCATGCTGCGTGTATGTCATCACTTGGTTTCACTGTTGTTGGTGTCGATACTGATGCACAAAAAGTTGCTCAGCTCTCAAAAGGGGAATTACCCTTTTATGAACCTGGATTAGACACACTTCTTTTACAAGAGATTGAATCAGGAAGGCTCACCTTCACAACTGATTTTTCAGCAGTGGCAGATGCTGATGTGCACTTTATTTGTGTTGGAACGCCTCAAAGTAAAGATGGCCTCGCAGCAGATCTGACATATGTAAAAGCATCAGTTGCGGCAATTGCTCCTTTTTTGAAAGATAACTCCTTAGTTGTCGGAAAATCAACAGTGCCTGTAGGAACTGCACAAATGTTGAGAGAACAACTTTCAAAAAGCGCGCCCCATGCCGACTTAGCGTGGAATCCAGAATTTTTGCGCGAAGGTTTTGCCGTTGAAGATACTTTGAAGCCAAATCGTTTAGTTGTTGGCGTTGTAACTGATCGCGCGGAACAAATTCTCAAAGAAGTATATGCCTCGATCATTGCCCTTGATACTCCTTGGATTCGCGCTGATCTCCCTACTGCCGAATTAGTCAAAGTTGCAGCGAATTCATTCCTCGCAACAAAAATTTCATTTATTAATGCAATGGCTGAAGTATGCGAAGCAGCAGGTGGAGATGTGACTGTGCTCGCAAAAGCAATTGGATATGACCCACGTATCGGTCATCGATTCTTACAAGCAGGAATTGGTTTCGGCGGTGGGTGTCTTCCAAAAGATATTCGTGCCTTCATGGCCCGCGCCGAAGAACTAGGTGCGAAACAAGCCCTGGATTTCTTGCGCGAAATTGATGAAATCAATCTACGTGCTCGCCAGCGGGTGATTGATGTAGTCCGTTCTGATTTATCTGAAGATCTCACTAAATATAAAATCGCAGTACTTGGTGCAACGTTTAAACCAGATAGCGATGATGTACGCGATTCCCCTGCACTCGATATCGCTGCTCAATTACATGCAGCAGGTGCAAAAGTTGTAGTCCACGATCCAAAGGGAATTGAACCTGCCCGTAAGCGTTTTCCAACATTGACATTTGAAGAAAATGTCGAAAATGCTGTAGTCGATGCAGATGCAATTCTGCACTTGACTGAATGGAAAGAATATAGAGCCCTCGATCCGCAACGTATTGGATCTATCGTAAAATCAAAATTGATTATTGATGGGCGCAATATGCTCGATCGAGATTTATGGCGTGCAGCAGGATGGCGCTTTCATGCATTAGGACGCACCGATTAATACTCAAAAAGAGATTGATGCGGTACTCGAACTAAAAATATGGGCAGTGGTTGGACTTGGAAATAATCCAGATCGTGCAGCCTTCGGTGTTTCAAAGTTATTGCAAGACAAGGGCCACCAAATAATTCCCGTTTATCCTCGCGCTGAAGTCGTACATGGTGAAATAGGCTACAAAACTCTTTCAGATATTCCAGAAAAAGTTGATGTTGTGGATTGTTTCGTGAATTCAACTTTGGTTGGAAAAGTTGTAGATGAAGCAATTGCCATAGGGGCTAAAGCAGTCTGGTTACAACTCGATGTGATTGATGAAAAAGCGGTTGCTAGAGCCGAAGCTGCTGGGTTGATTGCAATCATGGATCGTTGCCCTGCAATTGAGTATAGAAAAAAGTAAATCAGAAACCAGTCTTTTGATTTCGCTTAGCCGTAAGGCTTGCACCCTTCGCTTTCGCTTCTGTATTGAGATCATCGAGGGCAGTAGAAACCTTCGCTAAAATCTTTTCATTACTAATTCCAAGTATTCTGACGGCAAGTAATGCAGCATTTTTTGCATTTCCCACACCAACGGTGGCAACTGGAACCCCGGCGGGCATTTGAACAATTGAAAGTAAAGAATCCATACCATCGAGATTCTTTAGTGCAACCGGAACTCCGATGACAGGAAGTGGCGTCAGAGATGCAACCATTCCTGGTAAATGTGCGGCCCCACCGGCACCTGCAATGATTACCTTGAAACCATTCTTAGCTGCATTCTGCGCAAATGCGACCATTTCTAGTGGCATCCGATGTGCTGAAACAACTTCTGCACTATAAGAAATTCCAAAAGTATCTAGAACTTTTGCTGCTTCTTCCATAATTGGCCAGTCAGAATCTGAACCCATGATGATTGCAACATCACTCATCTATTTCTCCACTCATATAGGCCAAGGCATGTTCTACATCTGCGCGTAATTCTACGAGATGATCTCCTAAAGCGTTAATATGACCAATTTTGCGCCCAGGTCTGACCTCTTTTTTATAATGATGAAACTTAAGATCAGGATTACGCGCCATGAGATGGAGGTACGGACGATACATATCGTTTTTATCTCCACCGAGAATATTTCCCATCACCGCATTGCGCGCCGTCATTGATGGATCACCTAATGGTAAATCTAGAATTGCACGAAGGTGCTGTTCAAATTGTGAAGTTCGTGAACCATCTATAGTCCAATGCCCCGAATTATGAGGACGCATTGCAAGTTCATTTACGAAAAGTTCTTCACCGCGAACAAATATTTCGACGGCCATCACACCCACTACGCCGACGTGAGCAGCGATATCTAAGGCTAACTTCTGTGCCTTAGCGCTAAGACTTTCCGACAAATCTGGTGCTGGAGTAATTGTCATCGTACAAATGCCATCTTTTTGCACTGTTTGCGTTGGTGTCCATGAAGTAGCTTGACCGTGGGGTGATCTAGAAACCATCACAGCTATCTCGTAATCAAAATCTATAACTTCTTCAATCAGTAATTGGGTGTTTCCTTCCAGAATTTCTTCAAGTTGCTCATGTGTAGTAACTTTCCAGACTCCCCGACCGTCATATCCTCCTGAAATTGATTTTGCTATGACTGGGAAAGTACGTACATCTTCGGCTCTTGAAATAACACTCCACGCTGGTCCTTTGAAATCTTTGAGAAATTCGCGCATTTCGACTTTGTTTTGCGAATACACAAATGATGCTGAACTAGGGCGAACAACCACTCCATCTGCTTCTAGAGCTTTTATTATTGAAAGCGGAATGAGTTCGTGCTCAAATGTGACTACATCACATTTTTTGGCAAAAGCTCGGACTGTTTCTAAATCACGAAAATCACCAATTACAGAGTGCGTTATCTGGGCTCCCGAATCATTCTGATCATTTGCAAGGAGCAGTAAGTCAATTCCTAACGCCGTTGCCGGAGCAACCATCATCCGTGCTAACTGACCTGCACCAATGACCCCAATGGTTGGAAATGAATTCTTCACGAGCGTTATCGTAGATGAATCACATCGCCGGCGCTGACATGAATTCCATTATCAAGAATAAGTTCACCAATGTGCGAAATTCCCGTTGCCATGCCTTCTAAAATTTGCCCGCCTGGCAACTCGACTCGAACTTGTTTTCCGATGGTTGTACTCGCTCTCTCGTAGCGATCAACAAGACTTATGCCTGTCTCCCATTCTCGGAACAGTTCACTAAATGAAATAAGAATCTGTGCAAGTATCTGATTTCTATCACTTAGCTTTGATCCTTCCAAAGCGAGAGATGTCGCATTGGGTACTGGTAATTCATCCTGTCTCATTGAAACATTGAGTCCTATACCGATAATAATTCCATCAGCTAGAGCCTGAGCAATAAGTCCGGCACATTTTTTTTCATCTACTAGACAATCATTTGGCCATTTTAAATCTAACTGAATTGATGAATCTAATTTTGATATCGCACTTACAACACTCAATCCTGCAATAAGTGGGATAAAGCCCCACTCTTCTTTCTTCCTACGTGGTTTTATATAAAAAGAAAATAGAAGTGCTGAACTTTTTGGTGCTTCAAAAGTTCTATCTAATCTTCCACGGCCACTAGTTTGATATTCAGTAGTAAGTACTTGTCCATCAAAGGCAATACCCGAAGAAATAATTTGTGCGAGATCATTCTGCGTGGAGCCAGTGAATTCGACCACGCTTACTCGCCAGTACGGCGTAATTAGTGAATTGATAACCGCTTCATCAAGGGGGGTTCTTAGCACTTCATTGCTCACGCCTAGTACCGTAGGGGTATGAGCGATCTCCATACAACTGCAGGAAAAATTGAAGATCTTCGCGCGCGCGTAGAAGAGGCTGTGCTCGCTGGGTCAGCACGGGCGATTGAAAAACAACATGCCAAAGGGAAAATGACTGCGCGCGAGCGAATCAGCATGCTTGTTGACGAAGATTCTTTTACTGAAATTGATGAATTTGCTCGTCATAGATCTACAAAGTTCGGAATGGAAAAAAATCGACCATACGGTGATGGCGTTGTCATCGGTACTGCAACAGTTGATGGTCGACCTATCGCTCTTTATTCTCAAGATTTCACCATCATGGGTGGCAGCCTCGGTGAGGTACACGCTGAAAAAATTGTAAAGATAGCTGAATTCGCACTCAAAAGCGGAATTCCTTTAGTCGGCATCAATGATTCGGGTGGGGCTCGTATTCAAGAAGGTGTGGCATCTCTTGGTGGTTACGGAAAAATATTTCGCCTCAACACTCGTTCATCGGGAGTCATCCCCCAAATTTCACTCGTGCTTGGACCATGTGCGGGTGGATCTGCATACTCACCTGCGCTAACCGACTTCACTGTGATGGTAAATGAAACATCACATATGTTCATTACTGGCCCAGATGTAATTAAGACTGTAACTGGTGAAGATGTTGGAATGGAAGAACTTGGTGGCGCTCTCACTCATAACACTCGAACTGGTAACTCACATTATTTAGCGGAGAGTGAAGCTGATGCCATTGATTACGTAAAAGCACTTCTCTCTTACCTGCCAAGTAATAACATGGATGGCGTTCCGCATCTTCCACCAACTGAAACATTGGACAAGAAGGCTAGTGATATCTCACTAGATACTTTGATTCCCGATAGTACGAATCAGCCTTATGACATGAAGGTTTTAATTACTGCGCTTCTTGATGAAGGTGAATTTCTTGAAGTTCACGCACTCTATGCTCCAAATATTATTGTTGGTTTTGGACGTATCGAAGGTGAGTCAGTAGGAATTATTGCTAACCAACCTAATCAATTGGCCGGAACCTTAGATATAAATTCCAGTGAAAAAGCTGCTCGATTTGTTCGATTCTGCGATGCATTCAATATCCCGATATTAACACTTGTTGATGTTCCAGGCTTCTTGCCAGGTACGGAGCAAGAATGGAATGGAATTATTCGACGTGGAGCTAAATTACTTTATGCCTACGCAGAAGCATCAGTGCCTCTTGTCACGCTAATTACCCGCAAAGCTTACGGTGGGGCTTTCATTGTTATGGGATCAAAGTATCTAGGTAGCGATATTAACTTTGCATGGCCAAGCGCAGAAATTGCGGTCATGGGCGCCCAGGGTGCTGTAAATATTTTGTATCGCAACGAGCTCAATGAAGCAAAGAAGCCTGAAGAAAAGCGTGCGCAACTAGTGGAGGAATATAACGAAACTCTTGCAAATCCTTATCTTGCTGCAGAACGCGGAATCATCGATACTGTAATTGAACCAAATCAGTCTCGCGCATACATCACGAAGGCATTTAGAACTCTAAAAACAAAACGTGACTCATTACCAGCACGCAAACACGGAAATATTCCACTGTAATGAAATTTACGGTTACATCTGGAAATCCAACCCCAGAAGAATTGCAAGTAATTCAACAAGTTCTTGAGACGCACACACCAGAAAAACTTGAGCCAGTAATCAAACGAAGTGTCTTTGGCCTACCTCAGCTACGTCAACCACTTCCCCATCAAATAACTTTCGGGGCAAGGAATAATTCGTAAATGCCAACAGTTGTTCTCGCATCTCAATCAACTTCAAGGCGTCGCTTACTTGAATCTGCAGGGTTGAAGCCAAAAATAATGGTGAGCCACGTTGATGAAGAGACACCATTTTTTAATTCACTCTCTCCTTCAGATATGGTTATTGCACTTGCAATTACGAAAGCTCACACTATTCGAGA
Source organism: Actinomycetota bacterium (assembly GCA_947451045.1). GTDB lineage: Bacteria > Actinomycetota > Actinomycetes > Nanopelagicales > Nanopelagicaceae > Planktophila. Next base: position 33,464 of record CANFXM010000010.1, read on the forward strand.
CTTGATAGATTTTCCAGCAATAATTATTGGGTGCGACTCCACATTTGAATTCGAAGGTCAATCTTTTGGCAAGCCTGGTGAACCAGCAATTGCAAAAGAGCGCGCATCACGCGTCCGTGGAAATTCTGGATATTTACATACTGGCCACTGCATTATTGATACATCGAAAAATCTTGAGATATCTGATCGTGTCACTACAAAAGTCACTTTTTCGGATATGACGGATTATGAAATCGATGACTATGTTGCATCTGGTGAACCACTTCACGTTGCAGGTGGTTTTACGCTAGATGGTTTTAGTTCGCCATTTATTCCATCAATTGAAGGTGATTACACGAATGTTGTGGGAATTTCTATGCCATTCTTACGCAAAGCAATGAACCAACTTGGCTATTCATGGCCCGATGTAAAGGAAATGGTATGAAACGCATACTCATTGCAAACCGAGGAGAGATTGCTCTTCGTGTTATTCGGGCCTGCAAAGATCATGGTCTTGAAAGTGTTGCCATTTATTCAGATGAGGATCGTGACTCTCTTCATGTACAAAGTGCTGATTTTGCATTCTCTCTCGATGGTCTTACCGCGACACAAACATATTTGAATATTGAGAAGATTATTGGCCTTGCTAAAAAATCTGGAGCAGATGCAGTTCATCCTGGTTATGGGTTTCTTTCCGAGAATGCCAACTTTGCACAAGCAGTTATTGATGCAGGGTTGATATGGATTGGGCCACCACCACAAGCAATTCGCGCTCTGGGAGACAAAGTATCTGCCAGAAAGATTGCAGCAAAAGCTGGGGCGCCACTTGTTGCGGGAACAAAAGATCCAGTCGAAGGTCATGAAGAAGTCACTGCATTTGCAAAAGAGCACGGTCTTCCAGTTGCCATAAAAGCTGCACATGGTGGGGGTGGACGTGGACTCAAGGTCGCACACACAATGGAGGAAATTCCAGAACTCTTCGCCTCTGCAGTACGTGAAGCAATTTCAGGCTTTGGCCGTGGAGAATGTTTCGTAGAAAGGTATTTAGATAAACCCCGTCACGTAGAGACTCAAGTTCTCGTCGATATGCACGGCCATGCAGTTGTTGTTAGTACCCGCGATTGCTCTTTGCAACGCCGTCATCAAAAATTGGTTGAAGAAGCTCCAGCTCCTTTTCTTACTCCTGAACAAAATGATGAGTTGTACCGTTCAAGTAAAGCAATAATGAAAGAAGCGGGTTACATCGGAGCAGGTACCTGCGAATTCCTTATCGGATTAGATGGAACTATCTCATTTTTGGAAGTAAATACTCGTCTACAGGTGGAACATCCAGTGAGCGAAGAAGTCACTGGAATTGATTTAGTTCGTCAACAATTTAGAATTGCAATGGGCGAACCGCTCGGATTCGATGATCCAGTAATTCGCGGACATTCACTTGAATTTCGTATCAATGGTGAAGATCCAGGACGTTCGTTCTTACCTGCGCCAGGTCGAATTACTCAATGGGAAATCCCAACAGGACCGGGTGTTCGAGTTGATGCAGGGTTTCGTAATGGTGACACAATCGGTGGGAACTTTGATTCACTATTAGCAAAACTTATTGTTACAGGCGCCACACGTGAAGAAGCAATTCAGCGTGCACGTCGAGCACTCTCAGAATTCAAGATCGATGGACTTGCAACGGCCCTCACATTCCATCGTGCAATTCTGGAAGATAAAGCATTCACAGAAAATTTTACAGTTTACACAAGTTATATCGAAAATGAATTTGTAAATGAGATTCCTGCCTATGTCAGTGTGGAACCTGCTCTTTTGACCCACATGGCGCCACAACAATTAGTAGCTGAAGTAAATGGAAAGCGTTTTGAAGTTTTGGTACACGCACTTGCACCAGTCGTAAAGCGACACCGTGCAAAAAAATCACTTTCAGGAGCAGCTGCAGGTAATGGACTCAAGAGTCCAATGCAAGGAACCGTTGTAAAGATTGCAGTTGAACCCGGGCGCGCTGTAAAGGCTGGCGAACTTGTCATAGTTCTAGAAGCTATGAAGATGGAGCAACCGCTAACTGCACATAAAGATGGAATTATTTCCAATCTCACAGCTTCAATTGGTGATACGGTTGCCAGCGGCACCACGCTCTGTGACATCATTGACGCATGAGTAATACAGAACTTCTCTATAAAGATCCACTAGCTGCAGCGCAACAAGCAGCCAATGAGATTGCTCAACGAACAGGCTTTCAATCTCACGACATTGCATTAGTAATGGGATCGGGCTGGGTTAGTGCGGTGGATGCACTTGGGACACCAGTCTATGAATGTGATGCCGATGAGATTTCTGGTTTCTTGCCCCCTGCCGTTGAAGGCCACTCAGGAAAAGTTCGCTCCTATGAAATAAACGATGGAACAAAGATTATTCGTGCACTTGTTTTTCTTGGTCGCACACACTTATATGAAGGTAAAGGAATAGAGCCTGTAGTCCATAGCGTTCGTACTGCAGTAAAAGCAGGGTGCAAAATTGTTATCCTCACTAACGCGTGTGGTGGCATTAATAAAGATTATCGAGTGGGTCAGCCCGTTCTTATCCGCGACCATATTTCTCTGACTGCAACTTCACCACTTATTGGTGCGAATTTTGTAGATCTAACAGATTTATATAGTAAAAGAATTCGTGCAATTGTGAAGCAAGAAGACGCCTCACTCAAAGAGGGAGTTTATGTTCACTGGCGTGGACCAACTTATGAAACTCCAGCAGAAATTTTAATGATGCGCACGATGGGTGCAGATCTAGTTGGTATGTCTACCGTTCCAGAAGCAATTGCTGCCCATGCCCTTGGCGCGGAAGTTTTAGGTATTTCATTGGTTACTAATGCAGCAGCTGGAGTTACTGGCGAAAAGCTCAATCACGAGGAAGTTATTGCTGCAGGAAAAGCTGCCGCTGATTCGATGGGTGCGCTTCTCAAAGGGGTTATTCCGAAGTTACTGTAGCCCTATGGATCAGGTATTTATTGAAGAAATAAAGCAATGGATTGCAGATGATCCAGATCCTGCTACCGCAACACAATTACAAGCCTGGCTTGATGCTAAGGATGAAAAGAATCTTCGAAAGTCTTTTTCTGGTTTTCTACAATTTGGAACAGCAGGTCTTCGAGGTCCCCTAGGACCTGGGCCATCGTGCATGAATCGCGCAGTGGTAGGAAGAACTGCTGCTGGACTTGTTGCGTATATGAAAAAACGAGGACTTACTTCAGTTGTTATAGGCCGGGATGCACGCCATGGTTCGGAAGATTTCACACGAGAGAGTGCGCAAATATTCTCTGGCGCAGGTATGAAAGTTTTTGTATTGCCCAGACCATTACCAACTCCCGTTCTAGCTTTTGCGACGAAAGAACTTGGATGCGACGTTGGAATTATGGTTACAGCAAGCCATAACCCTGCCCACGATAATGGTTACAAAGTTTATTTAGGTGGAGTTGTTGATGGAATCAATTACAACGCTTCTCAGATTGTGAACCCAACGGATCAATCTATTGCTGCTGAAATTTCAAGTATTACATCACTCGCAACAATTCCACGGGGTAAAGCGTGGAATGTTTTAGATGAGGCTATAGTCGAAAAATATATTCATCGCACGGCACGACTTGCACTAAATCCAGGTGATCTCAAAATCGTTTATACCGCCATGCATGGAGTTGGCACAGAAACCGTACAGCGAGTATTTCATTCCAGTGGCTTCGCCTCTCTCATTCTGGTGGATTTACAAGCAAAGCCTGATCCAGATTTTCCTACTGTTCCTTTTCCTAATCCAGAAGAGCCAGGCGCAATTGATTTGGCACTAGAGACTGCCCGAAACTTTGATGCAGACCTCGTCATCGCAAATGATCCCGATGCGGACAGATGCGCAGCAGCAATCAAAGACAGAAATGGACAATGGAAAATGTTGCGAGGTGATGAGCTGGGTGTGATATTCGGTGAATCTATCGCCCGAAAGAATCAACAGGGAATCCTTGCTAATTCAATTGTTTCTTCATCGGCTCTTAAGAAAATTGCGCGGCACTATTCCTTGGATTTCAAAGAGACTCTTACGGGCTTCAAATGGCTCGCAAAAATAGAAGGACTGACTTTTGGTTATGAAGAAGCGATTGGATATTGTGTTGATTCGTCAAACGTCAATGACAAGGATGGAATTTCGGCAGCCCTCTACTTGGCACAAATTGCCAGCGATTTAGCAAAAGAAAATAGGAATTTACAAGACTTACTTGATGAAGTATGGAATCGCCATGGTTTCCATGGGACTGAGCAGATTTCAATCCGCTTCGATGACCTTACTAAAATGAGTGCCATTCTTGATTCGATTCGTAGTCATCCACCTCAGCACATCGCAAATATTCCCGTGGAATCGATAGATGACTTAGAAAAACCTCATGATG
>CANFXM010000011.1 GCA_947451045.1 Actinomycetota bacterium
GTTGCAACTAGTGGAGCACCTTCTGAAGGCGCTGCATACGCTTTTACTTTTGTGATTGTGGCTCCTTAGGGTTGTTTAAAAAATTAGCGCGGAGACGAGGAGATTTGAACTCCTGAAGGCTTTTAGACCTTACCTCGTTAGCAGTGAGGCGCACTCGACCGGGCTATGCGACGTCTCCAAGTGGTGGCTGTAGTTTACAGGCAATTGCGCGCCCTTTGCACCCAGCAAAGCCTCTCGTACCTGGGAAAGATCTGGCTTTGAACCTCGGGTGACTGTGTTTTATTTCAGTGGAGCAAGCGTTTTCTGTTCAAGGAGATAAATCCAAAGGAGACCGCAAAAACGATAACTGCAACAGTAATTGAGATTGCGGATGAATAATTAAATTGAGCATTATTAAACGCAACGCTATAAGCATATAAATTTGGTGTGTATCCATTTGATATCCCAGTTGTGAAGCGACTCAATATTGATGGCTCGGTATATAACTGCATAGCGCCTATCACCGAAAAAATTGTGGTGAGCAAGAGAGCGCCGCGGATCGCAGGAATTTTTACATATCGCGCAATTTGTATTTGATTTGCGCCATCAATTACTGCCGATTCAAAAGAATCTTTGGGTAGTCCTTGAAGTGCTGAATAGATAATGATCATGTTGTAGCCAGTCCAACCCCACGTCACCACATTGCCGACTAAATAAATAAAGAATGACGTGGCAAAAAGGTTTGCAGAATGAAAACCTAGGGTATTTAGAAATCTTGGAATTGGCCCATGAGTTGCGCTAAACAGCACTCCCCACAAAACTCCACCTATCACTGATGGAACCGCATAAGGCATAAATGCAACTACTCGAAAAATTCTTGCCAACCGTGTGTTTACTAGATCTAATGCAAGTGCAGCAAATAGGGCAATACCCAGCATGATTGGAACCTGGATTAATCCGAAGATTACAACGCGTTTTAAGCCTTCAAGAAATAGAGGATCAGAAAATGCATGCTTGAAATTTTCAAGTGGAGCGAACCTAAGTCCACCAACTAATTTAAAGGTATGAACGCTGAGGTAACCTGCGTAAACAAGTGGACTAAATAGAAAACCCACAACAACCAAAATATAGGGAGCGATAAATAACCAACCAGTAATTGCTCGCTTAGAATTGATTGCTAGGGTCATCTATAAGTACATTCCTTGAAGTTACCAGGCGTAATCTTCTGGAGAAGTTTTGTAACCCGGGAATATTTCATCGAGTTTTGCAAGGTGTGCTGGGCTCAAATCCACATCAAGGGCCTTGAGTGATTGTGTGAGTTGGTCCATTGTGCGCGGTCCAATAATTGGCGCGGTAACAGCTGGTTGAGCAATCAACCAAGCGAGGGCAACATCGCCAGGTTCGTAACCGATGCTTTCGCAGAAATTTTCATATGCTTCAATTTGTGGACGAAGTGCGTCTAACGCTTCTTTAGAGCGACCTTCAAGACGACGCTTCGAATCACGTTCTTTCTTGATGATTCCGCCCAAAATTCCACCGTGTAATGGTGACCATGGCAATATTCCAATTCCATAATGAAGTGATGCTGGAATTACTTCACGTTCAATGTCGCGCGTCAATAAATTATAAATAGATTGTTCGGAAACAAGCCCCATAAAATTACGTGCTTGTGCAGCACCTTGTGCTTGAGCAATATGCCACCCACCAAAGTTTGAACTTCCAACATAAAGAATTTTTCCTTGTGTGACTAATACTTCCATTGCTTGCCACACTTCTTCCCACGGTGTGGAACGATCAATATGGTGCATTTGATATAAATCAATGTAATCAGTTTGCATTCTCTTCAGACTGGCATCTACTGCTCGGCGAATATTTAGCGCAGAGACTCCCTTGTTATTTGGCCAAGGATCCATCTCGCCATAAAGTTTTGTCGCAAGTACAACTTTTTCGCGACGTCCGCCACCCTTTGCGAACCAACGTCCAATGATTTCTTCGGTGCGACCAAAGTTATCGTTCTTACCACCATATCTATTTGCTGTGTCAAAAAAATTAATTTCGTGACCAAGAGCAGCATCCATTATTGAATGAGACGTTGCTTCATCTGTTTCTGGACCAAAATTCATTGTTCCTAGACAAAGTTGACTAACAGTGAGACCGGTTCGTCCGAGATTCGTATATTTCATCTGCTGAATATATACCAGTTTCTAGTAGGCTCCAGGCGTGGATCACCTCAAAAGGATTTCAATCTCCAGAAAAAGTAAAATATCTATCGCATTCTTTTTCTTCTTTGGAATCATCTATTTCGGGTTTCCTGTCTATTGGATCGCAATTTCAGCCACCAAATCAAGTATGGATTTTGATTCAACAAATGCACTTTTTTTTGGCCATACATTCCAACTATTTACAAATATTCAATATCTTTTTACAGCTTATAACGGTATTTTTCTTCGCTGGATGCTCAATTCAATTATTTATGCAGGTGGGGGAGCAATTGGCGTCGCGCTCATATCCGCTTTTGGAGGATATGCATTATCCAAATTAATCAATCGTGGCGCAACGACGCTTGCGGCAATAACTATTGGTTTGATTATGGTTCCAGCCAACACTTTCGTACTTCCATTACTGGTTCTTTTTGCGAAAGTTCATATAGCTGGAACTATGTGGTCGGTTTTCCTTCCGACATTGCCTAGTCCGCTTGGGATTTTCTTGGTTAAGTATTATGCAGACCGGCAGATTAGCGATGAAACATTGGCTGCGGCACGTCTAGATCGTGCGAGTGAATTACGTATATTTTTCACAATTGCTCTTCCGATTTTACGACCAATGATTGGAACTGTTTTCCTTATTTCACTTATCGCAAATAGTAATCTCTATTTCTTGCCACAAATTATGCTGAATGAACCTACGCTCTACCCAGTGACAGTTGGCATAGGCAATTGGTTTGGTGGTCAGTTTGCGGCGATTGGAATTTTTGTCGCAATCTTGCCACTCTTATTGGCATTCTTAGCGGTTCAAAGAAGTTGGGAAAAAGGATTGGTAGACGGTCAATACCGTTAATTTTTTACAATAACTTGCGCATCCCAGGGTCCAAGTTTGATTGTTGCGCCAGCGGAAATATCTACATTCGATAAATAATTTTTGCTAGCGAATGGAAATGAAACTTCATTAGCATCCCAGCTCCAGTTGAAGAGGAAAACTAGTTCTTTTCCGTCATGTGACGTACCGCGGCTATAACGTATTGATTCAGAATTACTTTTCTTTGAAATTGGATCCTTATGAATGCTGCGAAGCCACTGAGCAATGTGACGACCTAGTAATTGATCTGGCATTGTGCCGATATAAGTAACTCTTCCCTTTTCAAAAACGTTAGTAGCAACTGCTGCATAATCCTTAAACATTGGGTGGTCATACGTTGCAAGTACTTGGGCTCCATCACTGATTAGAAGATCGGCCCAGCCAATGGCTTCGCCTAATACGCCCGAACCCATAGTGGAATCACTCGCAACGACCTTTGTGTTTTGTGACAGGTTAGAAAATTCGTCGTAGTGCAATCCAGCCGCTTTAGCTAAGAGTCCAGGCATAACTTCTTGACGAACGACAGAAATATCATCGGCATATCCAGTACGCGGAGTAAGAATGAGGTGTCCACCTAAACGTGCAAACTCCACCGCATAAGCCAAAGTCGCATCATCGCTTATATATAAAGCTGGTAAGCAAAGTATGGGAGTTTCTTTTAATAAATCAGCTGGGGATTCTGGAAGTTTATGACTCCCCCGCAAATTAACGCCGAAATCTTGCGAGAAAAAGAGATCGTAGTAACTAGCGAAGAAACGATCGTAACTATCCGGGTCGCCCATATTTCCAACTTCAAATTTACGTCGAAGCGGTGGTTGAAAACCAAGAGCCCATTTACTGTCAGGTGAATAGATCATTGTTACTTCATTAGTTGGCCGCACATCAAGTAATTTGTTCTGCGCATCTTTGAGCATCGCACCAATTTCGGCGACAGAGTTATATGTGCGAGCAGGCGTGAGTGAATGGCCGAGAATTCCGCCCCAATATGTCTCTGTTCCGTACGGCAATGTGTGCCAATGCCAGTACTCCACCATATTTGCACCGCGTGCGACTAAACCAAGAACCACTTGCCGCAACTGCCCTGGAAATGATGGGAAGTAACCAGTTGCAGGACCGTGTCCCGTAAATGACGCATTTGTTTCTGTGACAATAAAATTCTCTTGTCTAATGCCTCGTGCAATATCTGCTTGCACCATAAAACCCATTGGTCCGTGGTGGCTAATCCAGAATGGTGCCGGCAGCTCAACATTTTCTACATTTAAGTCCGCTTCATAAACTGGATATTTTAAGCCATCTTGTGTGGCGTAATAAATATTGACCGCAGTCATATCTAGATTCTCAGCGACTTTTGTAACATCTTGTGCTGGTCGACCAATTGAAATACAAGTGGTAACGAAATGATTCTTTGGAACATACTCGCGAACAATCTTCGCTTGCCATGTAATAAATTGTTCGGTCACTATCGCCTGAAAACGACGCCATTCCAAGTTATAACTATTGGAAGTATTTCCATCTGCTCGCCATAAATCATCCCATTCAGTAATTTCATGACTCCAGTAAACCAAGCCCCAACTCTTATTTAGGTTGGCTACCGTCTTATATTTTTGGGCTAAATAAAGTTTGAATGCTTGAAAGACGCCATCATTATGTAGAACTTCTGTGCCCGGTTCATTATCCACTTGCCAGCCAATGACTGCAGGGTGGTTTGCATAACGTTCAACAATTTTACGAATCACGCGCTCTGAATATTTAAGGAATGTGGGGTGGTGATAATCCATATTCTGGCGATGCCCATAGGGAATTGGTTGTCCGGTTCTACGATCTGCCAATATCTCTGGGTGTTTACGTGGAAGCCACGGTGGCATTGCATACGTTGGCGTTCCGATGATTACAGAAATTCCTGCCGCATGGGCGGCATCCAAAATTTCTTGCATCCACTCTAATTCGAATATGCCGTCATTTGGTTCCCATGTCGACCACGTTGATTCACCAACACGAATAACACTGAGTTTTGCTTCTTGCATCAACGCCATATCTTGGGCCAACCGCGGGGTTGGGTGATATTCGTGATAGTAAGCAGCCCCGTAGAGCGTTTGGCTAAAGAGGCTTTTGCTCATTAATTATTCTTTAACCGCGCCTAATGAAAGGCCATTCTCCCAATAGCGTTGTAGGAATAAGAAGACAATAATCAACGGAATTAATGAGAGACCCGCCGAAGCGATTACGGCAACTTGGAATTCCGGATCGGCACCCGAACCTCCGTTGTAAGCACGGCCGTACCAAATAAAGAGTCCCACGGGTAAGGGCTGCAAATTCGTCTCGCTGAGCATGATCAGGGGTAGGAAAAAGTTATTCCAAATTCCAACAATAGAGAGCAATAGAACAGTTACAAACCCTGGCATAAGCATGCGCAAAGAAATTGATTTGAAGATTTTAAACTCTGTTGCTCCATCAATTCGTGCAGCTTCAATCATATTATTCGGAATTGACGTATCGGAATATACCTTCATCAAATACACACCCAATGGGCTAATAAGAGAGGGCAGAATCACGGCCCAACGAGTATTTACCAAACCGAGTTTCGAGAAGATGATGAAAGTCGGAATTGAAAGTGCAGCTGTAGGAATCATTACTGCCGCTAACACGGTTCTAAAAATTGCAGTTGAACCAGCAAATTTATACTTTGAAAAACCATAGCCGGCCATTGTGCATAAAAGTGCCGCACCAAGTGCGCCCACTATTGAATAGATTAATGAGTTCATCAACCAAACTTTGTAAACTCCAGCATCGCTTGTAAAGACTAATCTGAGGTTATGCCACAGTTGAAATGACTTTCCAAACCAAAGACCAAATGTGGAAAAAAGGTCTGTAACACTTTTTGTACTTGAGGTAATAACCCATATAAGTGGAATCAAGAAGTATGTTGAAAGGATAAGCATTATAAGAGTGAGTAAATTACTCTTCTTAGTCATGTAAAACTTCTTTGAACTCATATTAGCTTCTCCCCTTTACGGCTACCAATTAGTGTTGCAGCCGTTGCGACAATTGCAATAATCAAACCAAGTGAGAATGAAATCGTTGCGGCGTAATTGAGTTGTTGACCCTTAAACGCCACGTTATATGCATAAACGTTTGGAGAATATTGATCGTTAAAAGTTGTGGGAGCCAGATTCTGAAATTGCAGTGGTTCTGTGAAAAGTTGGAAGCTACCGATAATAGAAAAGATGAGCGTTAGAAATATTGCTGGGTACAGTTGAGGCAACTTAATTCGAATCGCGGTCTTAATCGCGCCGGCGCCATCAACAGCTGCTGCTTCATATAATTCTGTAGACAAACCCTTGAGTGCTGCATACAAAATAATCATGTTGTAGCCCGCGAATTCCCACGTAACAAGGGCGCTAATCGAATTCAAGGATGAAAGTTGGGTTGCGAAAAAGTTGACTTTGCCAATATGGAAATAGCCTAAAACGGTATTGAGAAAACCGTAGTTGTAACCATAAAAATATGACCAAATAATCGCGCCAATAACTGCGGGTACTGCGTACGGAATGAAGATTGCAATTCTAAAAAATTTAGGGAAACGAAGTTTTCCGCTATCAATAGCAAGCGCACAAAATGTTGCGATGATGAGCATTAGTGGGACTTGAAGTAAGAAATAAAGTGCCACACGAATAACTGATGAGAGCCACAATGGATCGTGAATCATTTTCACATAATTTTCAAATCCTACAAACTTGTTACCGCCAACGAGACCCTTGTGATAGAGGCTTATGTATCCGGAATAAATCAAAGGGAAAATAAGAAGAGCAATAAAAAGTAGGAAGAAGGGAAGAACAAAAAATAGTCCAGTCCTCTTCGTGGATTTGAGACTGCTATTACTCATGGTCACCATTTCAATTTATGTTGGTACTTGGTAGTTCTATTGCAATGCATAAGATAAAAGATAGAGAGGGTTTAGACAACCCTCTCTATCTTTTATTTTTTATGTACTTAGTTTGTGGTGACTGTATATCCTTGTGCTTTCGCATAGGCAACAGTGTCTGCTTGCCACTTATCAACGGCTGCTGCTGTATCGGTCTTCTTCAAGATCGCATCCAGAACATCGTTTGTCCAGTAGGTGTAAACCTGATCCTGGAATGGGCTCCACTCGTAGTTCTTACCAACAGTTGCGTTGTAATCAGCAAAGTTCTTTTGAACAGTAGTGCCACCATAGAACTCATTTGTTCCAGATGAAAATGCTGCAGAACTCAAAACTGTGTTCATAACTGGGAAGTCACCGGTTGGTGGCTTTGTAAGTGAAACTGCTGCTGCTGCGTCTGTGTTTACGAAATCTGCAAGTACTGCAGCTGCGATCACATTCTTTGATGTTGACATCACTGCAACAGTTGAACCGCCCCAGTTACCTGAAACAGCTTTTCCATCCCATGTTGGTAGTGGTGCTGAACGCCAGTTGCCCTTTGTGTCAGCGGCAGCTGCGGCTACAGTTCCAATACCCCATGCTGCAGCTGGCCAAGAAAGGAACTTGCCCTTATTGAATGCTGCGTTCCAGTCAGATGTCCAGTATGGATCTGCTGGGAGGTTTCCTGCAGAGTAAAGATCGCCCCAGAACTTTGTAACTTTCTTTGTGGCTGCATCATTCAACTTGATGTTGATTGCTGTTGAGCTAGTCATTTTGAATGGACGAGCTCCTGCTTGCCAGTAAAGACCGTTCATGTTTCCTGAGTCCATAACCATGTTAGAGATGTATTGCTTTGCATCAGCCTTGTGAAGGGTTGCTGCAGCAGTTGCAAACTCTGCCCATGTTTTTGGAGGAGTAATTTTATTCGCTGCAAATACATCTGAGCGATATAGAAGTCCCATTGGACCTGAATCCTGTGGAACTGCCCATACGCCACCATTGCTATCAGTTACCTGGGCTGAAATCCATGCTGGGAACTGGCTCTTCCATGTACGTGAAAGATATGGTGCGATGTTTGCTAGTCCGTTAAGTACCTTGAATGTTGGTACGTACTGGAACTCAATTTGTGCAACATCTGGAAGACCAGCTTTTGCGGCAAGTCCTGCTTTGATCTTGCTGTATTCAGCTCCGCCGCTACCGACGTTAACAAGCTTTACCTTAATCTTCGGATACTTTGCTGTGAACAAATCTACTTGGTTTTGCTGACCTGGTAGCCAGCTCCAAAATGTAAGAGTTGTAGGTGTATCCATTGCCTTCTTGATTGCAGCATTTGCAGCAGGTGCTGCATTTGCTGATTGTGCAGAGACACTGACGAGTACTGTTGATGCCAAAAGTGTGGCAACAGCAGCAACGACAACGCTGCGCTTCTTGATTGATGTCATTGAAAACCTTCCATTAGGTCTATGAGTTTTATCTCACCATAGAAGCTCGCGCTACCCTGGCGTGATTTTGGGAAATCCTAATATCCCCTTTGAGCCGAGGGCAAAAAAAGGAGACTAAAAACCCACTAAAACGTGTAACAATTTCGTTACCTACGGCTGGGACTTCCCCAAGGTTGGGATTTGCAGGCTCAGCCCACCCGAAATCGCCGACTGATGGGCAACTATTCCTGGGGTTGTAAAACGCGCAGCATCGTCAATATTCATGGGCGCAGGCTTCTCTCCCACTGCATCCATTACAAAGTCATTGACCATATATTGGTGTGAACCGCCATGACCATTTGAAAGTCCAAGATATGATGACGGCAATTCCGAGCGATCGTGAATTTTTGCAAAACCACCATCCCATGAATTTTTCGAAATATAGTCTTTTGCTAGTGAGCGTGGATTCTCTACATCTGACCACGTATTTATTTCATCCGTGACAATGTCAAAAGAATGTTTCGTAGCCCACGATGCATATCCCACTTGTTGTTCAAAAGAGCCCTCTGTTCCAAAAATACTCATTCGAACAGTTGGTTCAAGTGGCGCAGTGCCGACTCGGCGAAGCTCTGCGATTCGCATGACGCCGCCGTCACTATTTCTAAAAAGCGCAATTTGGTTACTTTGCTCATTTTTCCACATGCTTATTTTCTCATCAAAGATTCCATCTGCAACTCCATCGTGTAGTCCAAGACACGTTACTGAAACTGCATGTGCGCCAGTGACTGAAAGTATTGTGCTTATTGAGTGTGTGGAATAAAGCATCGGTGGAAAGCTTGCACTTGCTTTCCACGCATCTCCACCATTTGCTGCAAAGGCGTCAACAAATCCATGAGACATATCATGTAAATATTCGCCTTCTCCGTAAACGAATTTTCCCAAATCTCCGTCTTTGAATTTCTTTCGCGCAAAGACAACTGCTGGATAGTAGTAACTTGTTTCCGCCATAAAATATGTAAGTTTCGTGGACTTTGCTACTTTCACCAATTCACTCACTTCGTCAATGGTGATTCCCATTGGTACGGCCGTATACACATGTCGATTATTTTTAAGGGCGGCCAAAGCAATCTCGGCATGAGTCCAGCGCGGAGTAAATATCGCTACCGAATCAAAATCACTTGACCATAATTCCTCTAAAGATACAAAGGTATGTTTGATCTCAAATTTTTTCGCTGTGCTTTCACGTCTTTCCTTGTTTGGCTCAACCAGTGCAACTTCTGAAACATAAGGATGGGCTTGGAATAAATGAATAAAGGAAGCAGAAAACTGACCGCCGCCGATGACAGCCAGTTTGAGCTTTTTACTCACAGTTATAACCCCCTAATGAATAGAAGAATCATAACGCGGGCACTTTATATTCAAGAAAAGTTTGGAAGTTTGGCCATTCTGTTCGCCAAAACACCAGCAGAAATCAGGGTGAGTGCCGGAAAAATAAGGGCTATTTGCAATGTAAATAGATTTGTAATTGCTGATAAAAGAATTCGTCCGAACAGAAAACCCAGTGCTGAAATCATTTGAATTTGGGCGAGCGCTTTTGCTGATGAAATATTCGGGATTCTGTATGCCAATATCGCAAAAGCGGGCGGCATTGGCGCGATACATAATCCAAGAACAAAATATTGAACTGACATAAAAGTTAATAGAGTCGTAGGTGACGAATTCGATAGAAAATGACTCAAAGCAAGTCCAGCCAGATATACAAATCCTCCAACGATTCCACCGATGCGAATAACTGCTGATACTCCTACGCGGTCTATTCGTTTGCCCGCCGTGAATCGTCCAGTAATTTGCCCAAGCGCAAAAAACGTATAACCGAGTGCACTCTGAGAAATACTAAAATGTAATTTTTCATGTAATAAAATCGCCGACCAATCACCAACTGAAGATTCAGAAATAATTGCCAAACATGAACCAAGTGCCACTAATACAAGCGCTGGATTTATCTTAGATTTTGTTGTGACAGGTGTGCTTTGATTCTCGGGAAGAGAAAGTATGTGGTGATCCGTAGAGGCTGGCAATAAATAGAGCGCCGATGCAGAAACTGCAATAAATGTAAAAATGCAATTGATAAGCAAGTGGTTGTGCAATGAGATATGACCTGACACTAGGGAAGCTAATAATGATGCTGCGAATGCACCTGCTGTCCACGAACCGTGAAATGTCGGAAGTAATGATTTTCCTAGACCAGATTCAATCATTCCCCCCTGCATATTTACCGCAACAGTTGAAAACGCACCGAATGCACCTGCTATAAATGCAATGGTTGAAATTTGCCACAAATGGACTGCAAATCCATATCCAAGTTGTGAACTAGCTATTCCAAAGACTCCTAAGCGGATAACCGCTTTGCTTCCAATGCGGTGAACTGCAATTCCACCTATGTAATTTCCAATCATAATGCCGAGATTTCCAACTATGAGGGCATAGCCAAAAGATGCATCTGATGAATGCGTATGACCCTTGATCTCGGCCATTCGTGCAGTTGCCACTGAGACTGACATACCTAAGAAAAAGAAGGTACCTCGCAATCCCCATTTTGCTTTTTGGTAACGAGAGATATCTGAATTCATATTTCTAACCTCCTGTTACCTAACATTATATTTGGGTGTACCTTATTACAAAGAAAAAGGGAGAATCACAAATGACTTATGAATTACGAATTTATACCGCTAACCCAGGGAAAATTGAAGCCCTTTGCGCCCGTTTTCGCAATCACACTGTTGCACTTTTCCGCAAACATGGAATGGAAAGTGTTGGATACTGGATTGAAGATGCACACCCTGATGTATTGACTTACATTGTCAAACACATAGGAGATCCTGCCAAGAATTGGGAGGCGTTTATCGCAGACCCAGATTGGATTGCCGCAAAAACTGCATCTGAAGTTGATGGAGCGCTCGTTGAATCAATTGATTCGCGCTATATGACTCCTACGGATTTTTCTGCGCTAATTTAGCTTTAGTAATTGCATCTCTAAATTCTCTAACTCTTTCATTGACTTGAGTTAGCCCGCCATTGGTTAATGGTCCACCGAGTCCAAAGCCTTGGATTCCGGCTGTAAACCACTCACTCACCGAAGAAATATTTACTCCTCCCGTTGCAATCCAACGTTGGTTAGGGAATGGATCGCGCAAAGCTTTTAAGTGTGAGGCTCCGTAAGTTGATGCAGGAAAAAGTTTTAGTAAATCAGCCTCCGATGCAATTGCGGTAGCCACATCTGTGGCAGTAGCAACTCCAGGAACAGAAATTAAATTTAGTTTTTTCGTTTCTCTGATAATTTCACTATCTGTGTGTGGTGAAACCACGAAACCTGCTCCTGCTTTTGCGGCATTACGCACATGTTCTTTACTGGTTGTTGTTCCGACTCCAACATAAATTGGCTCTTGTGCAAACTCTTCTATTAGCCCAAAAACATTGGGGCACGTTGTTGTAAATTCTATTATTCGCATTCCTGCGTTGACTAAAGCGTGACCAAGTTCGCGTGCATGCAACTCGTTATCAGAACGGATAATGGCCATCATTGCGCAACTTTCGAACTCCTCAAGCATCTGCATTGATTACTCCAGCTCTTCCATAAGGTAGCCCTGCCCAGTCTCCTACTTTGCTTGCTGCACCGGCTCCACATCTCGCACCTTGTGCCAATGCATTTTCTAACGATAGACCAGCAATGAGTGCTGAGATAGTTCCTGCTACAAATGCATCTCCTGAACCCACGGGATCTACAGCTGAAATTCTTGGCGGCATAGATTCCATATAGCCATCGGAACTAAGTACGCGAATTAAGCCATCGCCCGAGGTCATGATTGCAACGCGCGCGCCACATTCCAGTGCGCTCTCTAAATTTTTCAATGGCTCTTTCTTGCCCCATACAACTTCATATTCATCTACGCCACCAAAAATATGCGTAGCAAGTGGTGCTAAAAGAAGAAGTGACTCTTGTGCCTCTTTCTCACTCCAAAGTTTGCGACGAATATTCAAATCTAAACTTCTTGGTTTTTCAAACTTTACTGCTAGCGATAAAGCTTTTTTTACCGCCTCTGCACCAGTACGGGATATCGCCGCCGATATTCCAGTCACATGAACCCAGCGAGATTCAGAAATAAATTCTTCGGAAATATCTGCTGCACAAAGTTCTGAACCAGCGCTTTCTTTTCGTACATATGTAACATGTACTGGCCGAGTGGTTCCACGATTTCTAATGAGTATTCCTGTAAAAGATTGTGAACGAAGTATGAGTGAGGTATCAACTCCTTCTGATTCAAATGATGTCAGTACTGCATCACCAAGTTCATCTGCGCCAACTTTGCTAAGGTATTTAACACGCAATCCCAAACGTGTTAGACCAACTGAGACATTTGCTTCAGCACCTGCTACTTCTCGGGCGAATTCCTTGGCGTTGATAACGCTATCTGTGTCACTTGCAAGGAAGAGTGCCATTACTTCGCCAAAAGTAAATAAATCGTGCATTGTCGAAGGGTACTAGAAGTAATTACACTATATTATCTACGATATTGATTAATGAGTTGAGGAGCCACATTATGAGAAGTGCAGCATGGTACGGCGGCAACGATCGTGACTCTTACATACATCGCGCGTGGATGCGTCGAGGAAACCCTGACACCGCATTCACCGGTAAACAACCTCAGATTGCAATCGTCAATACTGCTTCGGAATTAACTCCATGTAATGCCCACCTCAATGAAGTTGCACAAAGCGTTAAAGATGGAATTTGGGCCGCGGGAGGTGTTCCTTATAACTTACCGATGATTTCTCCTGGTGAAACTAATGTTCGTCCTACTGCAATGCTTTACCGAAATATCGCTGCAATGGCTACTGAAGAATTGATTCGTGCAAATCCAGTTGATGGAGTTGTACTTTTGGGTGGTTGCGATAAAACAATTCCCGCTCTTCTCATGGGAGCCGCCTCTGTAAATCTTCCAGCAATTGTTATTTCGGGTGGTCCGATGCTGAATGGAACATTCCGCGGAAATATTCTGGGTTGTGGTACTGATGTTTGGAAATTCTCTGAGGATGTTCGCGCAGGAAAAATGTCACAAGAAGATTTCAACGCATCTGAAAAATCAATGATTCGAAGTAAAGGTCATTGCAACACAATGGGAACAGCTTCAACAATGGGAAGTATGGCTGAAGCATTGGGAATGACACTTCCTGGATTAGCGGGAACTCCCGCACCTGATAGTCGTTTATTAGAAATGTCGCATCTATCAGGTCGCCGTATTGTCGAAATGGTTTACGAGGATCTCAAACCTTCTGATGTTATGACTCGCGGTTCATTCGTTAATGCAATTGTGGCACTAGCCGCAATTGGTGGATCTACTAATGCTGTTGTGCACTTACTTGCAATCGCAGGGCGAGTAGGTGTTGATCTCACACTCGATGATTTCGATGAAATTGGCTCACATATTCCACTTCTTGTAAATTTGCAGCCCGCAGGTAAATTTCTTATGGAAGATCTCTTCCGTGCGGGTGGACTTCGCGCTGTTCTTAAAGAGGTCGAAGCTAGCCTGGATCATCAAGCAATCAACGTAACCGGAAAACCACTTGTTGATTCATTGAAAAATGTAGAAATTTTTGATGAGAATGTTATTTCGCGTTTAGCAACACCACTTCAAAAAGATGCAGGTATAGCCATTCTTTACGGAAATCTTGCCCCGCTTGGCGCGGTAATTAAGCCAGCTGCAGCAAGCCCTGCGCTACTCAAACATCGTGGTCCTGCAGTTGTCTTTGAGAGTATTGAAGATTTTCATTCACGAATAGATGACCCTAATCTTGATGTCACAAAAGATTCCGTCCTTGTTCTTCGTGGATGTGGACCTAAGGGATATCCAGGAATGCCAGAAGTATCGAATATGGCAATTCCTAAAAAACTTCTTGAACAAGGTATTACCGATCTTGTTCGTATTTGTGATGGCCGCATGAGTGGAACTGCCTATGGAACGGTCGTACTCCATGTAGCACCGGAAGCTGCAGCTGGTGGGCCACTTGGTCTCATTAAAAATGGTGACATGATCATTCTTGATGTTGAAGCGCGCTCAATATCGATAGATATTTCAGATGCAGAACTTGCATCACGAGTTTTGCCAGCAAGTACAAGTGAAGCATTCGCAGCACCTGCTCGTGGTTGGGAACGCCTTTACATCGATCACGTACAACAAGCTCACCTAGGTGCAGACCTTGATTTCCTTTTAGGAAAGAGCGGCGCACCAATTCCTCGCGAATCACACTAGTAATGAGTACTGAAGCGAAGAAGCCGGGGCGTGTTTACGACGTAGAGCCATCACAACTCTATGCCGAATTTATGAAGACTGGGTGGACGCCATCACCACTTCACGGAATCACTCCCGATGATGTTGCAACTTATGCATTTTCTCGGCGTCAACTATTGTCACAAGCGTTTACAGGTGTTCGTTTAATTCTTCCATCTGGTAATTACAAAGTACGCAGCAATGACACCGATTATTTGTACCGTCCACATTCTGCTTTTGCTTACTACACGGGCGTTCAAGGTGTTGAAGCAACTGCGGATGCTGTATTAGTGATGGAACCACAGGGCGATACCCACGCACCTATATTGTTTATCAATCCACGTTCAACGCGTGATACAGATGCCTTTTATAAAGATGCCCGTTACGGGGAACTATGGGTTGGGCGACGATTTACGCTTGAAGAAGCACAGGCTAGATATCAAATCGAAACACGTAATGTTTCTGACTTAGAAACTTTCTTAACAAAAAATAATGGCGCACTTGTTATTCGAGGTCAAGACACATTGGTCGATTCGCTGATAAAGACGAACGCTAAAGATGATGAGTTAGCAAATTTTACTTCCGTGCATCGCTTGATAAAAGATGACTATGAAATCAAAGAAATGCAACGAGCAATTGATGCAACCTATTCAGGTTTTAATGACATTATTCGAGCGCTTCCCGCTGCCGTTGCCACGTCTCGTGGAGAACGCGTTATCGAGGCCGCTTTTTATGGTCGTGCCCGTATTGAAGGTAATGATCTTGGCTACAACACAATTGCAGCATCGGGAGCGCATGCATGTGTTTTGCACTGGACTCGCAATGATGGCGCAGTTCGAAATGGTGAATTAATACTCGTTGATGCCGGTATTGAAATGGATTCTTTTTACACCGCAGATATAACTCGCACATTCCCAGTGAGTGGAAAGTTTTCTCCGGCTCAACGCGCTTTGTATATGTTGGTCTATGAAGCTCAGTTGGCCGGCTTTGCGGCAGTTAAAGCTGGCGTCGATTTTCTTGCAATGAACCGCGCATGTCATCGCGTTCTTGCGCAGGGATTACACGACTTGGGTGTCCTCAAAATCAGTGTCGATGAATCAATGCAACCAGAAATTGGATTACATCGCCGTTGGACACTTCACGGCGTAAGCCACATGCTCGGTATGGATGTTCATGATTGTGCACAAGCGCGCTCGGATCAATACAGAGAAGCAAAGTTGAAAGCAGGAATGATTTTAACTGTGGAACCAGGACTCTATATTCAGCCCGACGACGAACTCTTTCCCCCAGAATTTCGCGGTATCGGTATTCGCATCGAAGACGATGTTCTCGTTACCGAAGATGGTTGTATTAATCTGAGCGAGAATATTCCTCGTCACCCTGATGCAATCGAGGCTTGGATGGCCTCTTTACGCTAAATGCAATCCACACCATGCGGCTATAAGTCCGAAGCCAAGTGAAAAAAGTAAATTGACTGAGGCCTCTTTGTAGCGTTTAAGTTCGAATGCTAAATAGATATCCAACATAAATGTTGACCATGTTGTAAAAGCACCTGCAAATCCGATAGCTAATAAATCATGCGCGTGTTCGCTACTTTTGAACGTGAGTCCAAGTATGAATGAACCCACAATATTGACAATAAATATTCCATAAGGCTTACTCGTAAATTTTCTTATGTATTGATCTATAGCAAAGCGCGTTGGGGCTCCAATAGCTGCGCCAATAATAATGAGTACCGTATTCATTCGCGCTCCGGAATAACTTTGCGAGCTAGCGGTAAAATGATAATTACAAGAAGAAGAGAAGCAATGACATTCTCGGCAAGGAAAAGAGCCCCTCCAGCTTTTGGTTCAAGTGATTCAGAAGTAACGGCAGAAAAAGTTGTAAGCCCTGCGCAAAATCCTGGTAATAATAAGTGTCTCAACTCCGTAATCCCACGGCGTTCCATTAGTACGAGTAATGCCGATGCCAACGCAACGCCCAGTGCATTTGCCACGAGAGTTCCGGTGCGAGTATCGGGAATTAGTAGGCCTAATGAATAGCGAAGAAGTGTTCCAAAAATTCCGCCAATAGATACCAGCGCTAGCGATTTCAGAAAGGTAACGCTTTCTTATAAAGGCGGCTCAGCAGCCCGGTAACCACACTAATGATCAGAGAGGCAAGTAACGCTGAACCAAATCCGGTGACATCTAACTTTGAACTCCATCGCGCAGTCAATGTCAGCATTGCGGCATTAATAACAAAAAGGAACAAACCAAATGAAATTATCGTCGCCGGCAATGTAAGTATTTTAAGAATGGAGCCCAGAATCGCATTGATAAGTCCAAATAAAAGTGCAACCCAAAGATATGTTGTGAATCCACCATTGACGGTTATGCCTGGGACGATTGCTGTGGCAACCCAAAAGGCAGCTGCGAGGGCTAACCAACGCAGTATTAATTTCATGCTTTAAACAATACCCTCGCGTTTGCGGATCTTGGAACCCAACCACCGGAGTGGATCATATTTTTCATCAACAACGCGTTCCTTCATTGGAATAATCGCATTGTCTGTAATACGGATATGTTCAGGACAGACTTCAGTACAGCATTTTGTAATATTGCACATTCCTAAACCATGCTCCTCTTGAGCAGTTTTCTTACGGTTTTTTAAGGTATCGAGTGGATGCATATCTAGTTCAGCGATACGAATAAAGAAGCGCGGTCCTGCAAATGATTTCTTATTCTCTTCATGGTCACGAATTACGTGGCACGTGTTTTGGCACAAGAAACATTCAATGCACTTACGGAACTCTTGACTACGTTCAACATCTACTTGTTCCATACGAGCCTCACCTGGCTTCAAATTAGCAGGGTGCGAGTAGGCAGGAATTTCCATTGCTTTCTTATAGTTGAAAGAAACATCTGTCACTAAATCTTTGATAACAGGGAATGCGCGAAGCGGTGTGACAGTGATGGTTTCATCATCACCGTATGCCGAAACTTGTGTCATGCATGCCAAACGTGGCTTTCCGTTTATCTCCATCGAACAGGAACCGCATTTTCCTGCTTTGCAATTCCAGCGGACAGCAAGGTCGCCCATCTGTGTCGCTTGCACACGGTGAATTACATCCAGAACCACTTCACCCTCATTGGCATCAACTACAACATCTTGCAGTGCGCCATTAGTTGAATCACCTCTCCAGATACGAAGATTAAGTTTGCGTGCCATTAGTTGGATCCGCCTTTCGTAATTTCTTCTGGTGTCATATATTTCTCAAGTTCGTGTACATCAAAGAGATCAAAGAGTTCTTTCGGAATTGGTGGTAGAGCTTGCGCCTTCACATTCACTTTATTTCCATCGAAACTTGAAATGTGATTTACCTGGCGCCACTTATTATTCATACCTGGGAAGTCATCGCGTGTGTGTCCGCCACGAGATTCTTCACGCAAAATAGCTGACTTCGCGGTGCTCTCGGCAACTAATAACATGTTGTCCAGGTCGAAAGCTAAATGGAAACCAGGATTGAATTTGCGATCTCCACTTACGGAAATGTTTGCACTTCGTGCACGAATAGCCGCAATCTTTTCTATTGCCTCTTGAAGTTCAACACCCGTACGAATAATTCCAACTAAGTTATGCGTGACTTCTTGAAGTTCGGCATGGAGTGAATAAGCGTTTTCCCCACCTGTGCGACTAAATGGCGCTTGAATTCGAGCTGCTGCAGCACTTACTGAAGCATCACTCGCGGGATTGTCATCATTCTTTTTTGCATATTCAGAAGCGCCCATTCCTGCGCGACGCCCAAATACCAAAAGATCTGAAAGAGAATTTCCACCGAGACGATTTGAACCATGCATTCCACCAGCTACTTCACCTGCTGCAAATAATCCTGGAACACCAACTGCTGCTGCAGTATCTGGTTCAACTTCAACACCACCCATTACATAGTGACAGGTTGGGCCAACTTCCATTGGTTCTTTCGTGATGTCAACACCGGCAAGTTCATAGAACTGGTGCCACATAGAAGGAAGACGCTTCTTGATTACTTCTGCAGATAAACGCTTTGATACATCGAGGAACACTCCACCATGTTCGGTTCCACGTCCTGCTTTTACTTCGGAGTTAATTGCGCGAGCAACTTCATCACGAGGTAATAATTCTGGTGGGCGGCGGTTATTATCTTGATCTAAATACCAACGATCTGCTTCTGCTTCATTGTCAGCATAAATATTTTTGAATACTTCTGGGATGTACTTGAACATAAATCGTTCGCCTACATTATTCGTCAAGATTCCACCTTCACCGCGCACGGATTCAGTAACAAGAATTCCTCGAACAGATGGTGGCCACACCATTCCAGTTGGATGGAATTGCAAAAATTCCATATCGACAAGATTTGCTCCGGCTTTGAGTGCCAGTGCATGGCCATCGCCCGTGCCTTCCCAAGAGTTCGATGTAATTTTGAAAGTTTTTCCAACTCCACCCGTTGCAATAATTACTGACTTTGCCTCAAATAGAACTTCACTGCCTGATTCACGCCAGTATCCGTAGACTCCTGCAACTTTTCCATTTTCTTTAATAATTTCGGTGACAGTAAGTTCTGCAAATACTTTCATGTGACTTTCTGCATCACCATAATCGCGCGCATCTTGTTGTTGTAGGCCAACGATACGTTGTTGCATTGTGCGAATAAGTTCTAGTCCTGTGCGATCTCCGACGTGGGCCAAACGCGGATATTCATGCCCGCCAAAGTTGCGTTGTGAAATTTTGCCTTCTTTGGTGCGATCAAAAAGAGCGCCCCATACTTCAAGTTCCCAAATTCGATCAGGGGATTCTTTCGCGTGTAATTCAGCCATTCTGTAATGGTTCAGGAATTTTCCACCACGCATTGTGTCGCGAAAATGCACCATCCAGTTATCACCAGAGTTGACGTTACCCATTGATGCGGCTGCGCCACCCTCGGCCATAACTGTATGAGCCTTACCAAAAAGTGATTTACAAATAATTGCAACACTGAGACCAGATTCGCGTGCTTCTACTGCAGCACGGAGTCCTGCACCGCCAGCTCCGATAATGACTACGTCGTACTTATATTTTTCTAAATTTGTCATGGCCACTCTCTTTAGAAGAAATAGAAGTTAGTCCAGGCGCCAGATGCAACAGCGCGAATGTAGATGTCAGCAAATGCGACACCAAATAAAGAAATCCAAGCAAATAACTGGTGTTGGTGATTTAACCTTGAAGCGATAGACCATGCCTTATATCGAACCGGGTGCTTGGAGAAATGCTTGAGTCGACCACCAAGTGTGTGGCGACATGTATGACACGACATGGAATAGAGCCACAGTAAAGTTGCGTTATTGAGCAACACAAGTGTTCCAACACTCATATGTCCCCATTGGCCGCTTGCATTTTTGAATGCCATGATTGCATCAATCGTTAGCAATACATTGAAAACTAATCCTGCATAGAAAAACCAACGGTGCCCATTCTGCAAAATTAGAGGGGCTCTTGTTTCGCCAGTATATTTTTTATGTGGTTCGGCAACGGCACATGCTGGTGGTGACATCCAAAATGCACGGTAGTAGGCCTTGCGGTAGTAATAACAGGTCATGCGGAATCCCAGTGGGAATATCAAAATAAATAATGATGGGGAAATACCAATTCCAAAGTATTTATTATTAAAAGGTTGTCCAAGAATTGAAGTTCCTTCGATGCAAGAATTTGATAAGCACGGTGAATAGAAAGGTGAAATCAAAGGTTCTGCAAAATAATATTTATTTTCAAATGCTCTAAAGGTTGCATAGATAATAAAACTAAATAAAACTCCAAAAGTTATCGCTGGCTGAAGCCAATACTTATCGGTGCGCAAAGTACGCTCTTTGATCTTCGCCCTCGTTGGTGAAAACACACCTGACATAAACTCAGCCCCTTTGGTAATTCCTAAGGAGCAAGTGTCCTCTCGGCGTGAAGAGAGTGCTAGATATAGCTCTTCATAAGGGCTATGAAGTCAGCCACAAAAAAGAAAATGGCGGAGGGCGTGGGATTTGAACCCACGAAACTTTCGTTTGCCGGTTTTCAAGACCGGTGCACTCGGCCGCTATGCGAGCCCTCCGTGGGAGAGGTTACCCGAGAATCACAAGAGTTGAAAATTGAGGAATCTAATTAGGCGGGAAGCTCGAGTAATTCCTCGATGATAATTGCAACGCCGTCATCGGTGTGTGGAAGCGCAATTCCTTTTGCATGTTTTGCAGCAGCAGGATGTCCATCGGCCATCGCATATGAGCGACCACACCATTGCAACATGGAAATATCGTTTGGGTTATCGCCAAATGAAACACAATCTTGCGCATTGATATTAAGCCTTGCCGCCATTTTAGAAAGTGTTGCACCTTTTGAAACATTGATGGCCGAGATCTCTAATAATGAATCATGAGGATTTGAATGAGTTACGGTAACGATTCCTTCGAGTTCTTTCGTGGCTATTGCCAGCATTTCATCAGAGGTCAGCTCTTGCTGCGAACAGCGTGCTAACAATTTGAGGGCAGGTGAACTAATTACTTCTTCAATTTTTTCAACACCCACATTGTCAATTCCAACATCCCAACGTGGCACATATATTTTTTCTCGGTGGAAATAGTTATGGGATTCAACTGCAAACGATATTTGCGGGATAGCAGCGCGCAATCTCTTCACTGTTTCTAATTGAGCATCTACCGGTAACAACCACTCTTCGAGGACTTTTGCATTTTGTAAGTCATAGAGCATTGCTCCGTTGCCACAGATTGCTTTGCCAATTCCGAAGGCCTCTTGAATTTCAGG
Source organism: Actinomycetota bacterium (assembly GCA_947451045.1). GTDB lineage: Bacteria > Actinomycetota > Actinomycetes > Nanopelagicales > Nanopelagicaceae > Planktophila. The sequence goes on from CANFXM010000011.1 coordinate 21,504, forward strand.
CATCCACCGTGGAGGGCGACCGGTAACAAAGAATATTTCGATTCCCATGGAATATGCTTTTCGAAATGCGTTGATTGTGCGCTGACTTATTTCACCGTAATGCGCTACAACAGTTCCATCTAAATCAGTTGCAATGAGTTTGGGGCGTTTACTCACACCAACTCAAATCGTTGGGTACCAAGAAATGGTTGAAGTGCTTTTGGAACATTGACACTTCCATCCGAATTTTGGTGATTCTCTAATATTGCAACAATCATGCGTGGGATTGCAACAAGAGTTCCATTGAGGGTAGCAACCGCCTTTATCCCATCGGCATCTTTAAAACGAATATTTAGTCTGCGGGCCTGAAATTCTGTGCAATTAGATGTACTTGTCACTTCACGATATGCCTTCTGCGTTGGGATCCAAGCTTCAATATCAAACTTTCGGTTAGCGCTAGATCCGAGATCCCCAGATGCCACATCAATAACACGGTAAGGAATTTCCATTGCGTTGAGGAAATCTTTTTCCCATTGTAATAAACGTTGGTGTTCTTCGATTGCTTGATCTGGGTGGCAAAAGGAAAACATTTCTACTTTATCAAATTGGTGTACTCGAATAATTCCTCGTGTGTCTTTGCCATACGTTCCTGCTTCCCGACGAAAGCACGTTGAATATCCTGCGTAACGTAAAGGTAATTTATCAGCAGGTAATACCTCGTCCATGTGATACGCAGCAAGTGGTACTTCACTTGTACCAACTAAATACATTCCATCTTTTTCTAAATGATAAACATTTTCTGCCGCTTGTCCAAGAAATCCTGTGCCTTCCATTGCTGGAGGATTTACTAAAACGGGTGGAATTACTGGGGTGAATCCGGCTTTTACTGCAGAAGAAATTGCGTAATTAACAAGAGCGAATTCAAGGAGCGCTCCAACACCTGTTAGATAATATGATCGAGAACCAGAAACTTTCGCACCGCGTTCTGTATCGATTGCCCCTAATAATTTTCCTAATTCAACATGATCTTTTGGTTCAAAATTTTGGAATTCTCGCGGAGTTCCTACGTGTTCTAAGACTACGAAATCTTCTTCTTTTCCTATCGGTGCTTTGGGATCAAGCACATTGGATAATTGAAGAGCGATGTTTTGGGTTTGTGCCTCTAATTCTGCTCTCTTTACATCCGCATTTTTTACGCGTGTAGCTAAATCTTTAGCACTCTCTAACAATTTTGTTTTTTCGTCACCTTTAGCCGCACCAACAGACTTTGAAAGTGTGTTTTGTTCCGCACGTAATAGCTCAAATTCATTAATTGCAACTCTGCGCTTTTCATCAATTTCTATGACTTGACCTACAAGAGTTACATCTTCGCCGCGACCTTTTTGTGAAGCGCGGACCACATCAGGATTATCGCGTAAGAATTTGATGTCAATCATTTATTTGACCTTTTCTCGCGGGTACGAACCTAGGAAGCGAATATCTTCGCAACGTTGACGAAGACTGGCCACGGCCTCTGCAACTGGTGCGTCGTTGATATGGCCTTCCACATCAATAATGAAATGGTAATGCCCAAGCTCGCGACCTGTAGGTCGACTCTGAATAAAAGTTAGGTTTACTTCTCTTTTTGCAAATTCTGTGAGTATTTCTAGGAGCGCGCCAACATGATCTATTCCGATAAAAATTGCCATCGAAGTGCGATCCAAACCAGTTCGAGGTGGGATATTGCCTGGCTTAGAGACAAGTACGAAACGAGTTATCGCTCCATCATTATCGCCAATGTTGTCGGCGATGATTGTGAGTCCGTAGTGTGCCGCCGCCACAGGGGCAGCAATGGCTGCATCGAATTCTCCGCGTGAAATAGATTCTGCAGCTGCTGCAGTTGAAGCTGTGGGAATTATTTCTGCGCCAGGATAATTGAGAGCAACATAGGTTCGGCATTGTGCTTCAGCATGTGGGTGTGTAGCTATTCGTCTTATCTCAGTTGTTCCATGTTTTACCATCAGGGCAAATGAAACCGGCAAGGTAACTTCTCCGACAATGACAAGTGGTTCACCTGTAGCGAGTTCATCAAGTGTGCGGGCAACAACACCTTCAACAGAATTCTCAATTGGGACAAGTGCAAAATGAGCATGACCTTCGCGAACCGAATTGAGTGCGGCCGTCACATTTGCATAGGGTTTGAGTGAATCGTTTGCAGATGTGATCTTTTTTAGAGCTGCCTCAGTAAAGGTGCCTTTTGGTCCTAAGTATCCGTATGTTCCCACTGCCTAATGATACCCGAGTACAACACGTGCCAGTGACGGGGTATTTGTAATTAGGACTTTGACTCCATTGCGCTCACAAAATTGCATATCTTCATCTTTATCGACTGTCCAGACAAATAATTCATGAGATTCATTCACGAGAGTTGAATCTCTTCTCAAATTTTCAATACTGGGTCCTATCGCTTTTGCTGATGAAAATCGACGCATGAACTTTGATTGATGCTTTTCAAGAAGTGCAACTGTTTTTTGTTCTGGGGCCATAATTTTGATTCGTTCTAGTGCAAGCCATGAGAAAGACATAATTGATATTTCAATGCTTTGTTTTTCTTGAGATAAGAGATCTATAACTACTTTTTCAATTTTATTTGCAGTTGGGACTGGGTGTTTTGTTTCAATCGCTAATTCTTTTTTATTTTCGCGGGCTAAAATAAGTAATTCTTCCAGGGTCAACACTTCTGGATATTCTCTTCGAAGCTGAGCATATTTCATTTCTGCAACCCTGCCTGACACACCAGCACATCGCTTTAGATCGGCATCGTGCCAAAGAATTGCAACGTTATCTTTTGTAAGCCGTACATCGCATTCAAAACCATCGGCTCCTTGAGCGATTGCACCGTTGTAGGCGCGCAATGTGTGCTCTGGAAAATCTTTCGATGCTCCACGATGGGCGTAGATTTTCATATGCCAGATTAGCACCGTTAGGCTTACCTCTATGAGTAGCAAAGGGGCGCATCTCGCTTTTGAAAGTTCCGCGCGCTCTGTTCTTGGACTTGTTCGGGAAGGTAATGAAGATTCTGGATTTACTTCCGCAAAATTAATTGCGGTAGCCGACGGTATGGGTGGTCATGCTGGTGGAGAAGTTGCTTCGCGCATTGCAATTAAAACTTTGGCTGCACTGCATCTCATGCTTTCTAACCCTGACATCGATGCTGACTCGACAGAAGATTTGTTACAGCATTCACTCCATACAATTGATAATGAAATAGGTGCGTACGCGCGCGACGCTATTGAAGTACGTCGCATGGGAACAACTTTGACTGCATTGCTACTTTATGGCGAAAAGATTGCACTTTTACATGTAGGTGATTCGCGAGCATATAGATTGCGCGGAAATGATTTAGAACAACTCAGTTGTGATCACACGGTCATGCAAGAACTCCTTGATCAAGGAGCTATTACCCCGGCTGAAATCATTGATCATCCGCAACGATCTGTTCTTACACAAGCGTTGATGGGTGAAGGAAATATCATTCCAGTCCTGCAGATCCATGAAGTAAAAACAGGAGATCGCTTCATGCTTTGTAGTGATGGCTTATCTAGTGTTCTATCAGATAAAGAGATGAAGGCACTGATAAAGAAGAAGTCACGGGACGAGGCGATCTCTGCGCTCATCGATGCTACGTATATCAATGGAGCACCTGACAACGTATCCATCATTATCGCGGATATAGTTACAGAAGACTCGATAAAAAATACACCTTTGGTCTTTATGGGGGCGGCGCAATGACGCAAAATATTCTCGGCGGACGTTATGTGCTGGGAGAAATGATTGGCACTGGTGGCATGGCTGATGTTTTTCGCGCCCATGACCAACGTCTTGCTCGTGAAGTTGCAGTAAAAGTTCTTCGAAGTGATCTAGCGCGCGACCCTTCATTTGTTGCACGCTTTAGAAAAGAAGCATTTGCTGCTGCTGGATTGAATCACCCTGGAATTGTTGCTGTTTATGATTCAGGAGAAGATCCTGCTCCATACATAGTTATGGAATTGGTTTCTGGTAACACTCTTCGTGAACTAATCCACCGTGGTGAACGATTACCTTTGGCTCGAGCATTAGAGATAGGTGAAGGCATTCTTGCCGCATTGGAATACTCACATGAGCGCGGGATTGTTCACCGAGATATAAAACCTGCAAACATCATGATCACCGACCAAGGCGATGTAAAGGTTATGGATTTTGGAATCGCGCGCGCCCTCGATGATTTAGGTGCAACATTGACAAGTACGTGGAACATCGTTGGCACTGCGCAATATTTATCACCAGAGCAAGCATTGGGTGAAATAGCAGATGCTCGCAGCGATATTTATTCCACTGGGTGTTTGTTATATGAGGTCCTCACCGGACAACCACCTTTCACGGGTGATACGCCTGTTTCAATTGCATACCAACATGTATCCGGTGATTTTGTGCTTCCAAGCAAAATTGCACTTGATCTCCCAGTTGGAATTGATGTCATGCTCTCTGTCGCTTTGGCAAAGAAAGCCGAAGATAGGTACCAGTCAGCAGGGTTAATGTTGGATGACATATTCAAGATTCATGCCGGTGAAACAATTACAACCAAGATTGCTCGCAAACCCATCAAGCGCCGCGTTGTAGTAGGGGTTCTTGTTGCACTTCTTTTTGTGGGTGGAATTTCCACTGCGGCGCTTATTATTTCTAAACCCAATGCGGCTTCAGTTGGAAATCAGATTCCAAATGTTATCGGTTTGACAGAATCGGCAGCAAAATCTCTTCTCACTGATTATGTCGTCACAATTTCGCACACCCATGATGCTCGAATTCCTAAAGATCGTGTTGCCAATCAGATTCCACTGGCTACTACACGAGTAAAATCAGGTTCTGGAGTTGTAATAACAATTTCAGATGGGCCTGGAGATGCGATTGTTCCAGTTGATCTCGTAGGCATGTCCTTACTTGATGCACGTGCTTCATTAGCTGCTGCGGGCTTGGTCGTTTCTCAAACCCAAGCGATGAACTCTGATCAAGTGCAAGGAACTGTTTTAAAAGTTATTCCTGATCCCGGCTCAACCATCACCGCTGGTACTGGAGTTATATTGCAAATTGCTAGTGGTCAAGTGGAAGTTCCAAGCCTTATTGGAATTGATGGAATCCAAGCTAAAACTTTATTAGTCCAAGCGGGTTTCCTTATAAAAGAATTGGAAGCTAATGATCCGTCGCAACCAACCGGTGTTGTTATTCGTCAAGCACCAGATGGTGGAAGCACCCAAACAATTGGGCAGTCTGTAACAATTACAATAAATAAAACGCCTTAATTTATCTTTTACCAACTACCGGAGATAATCCAATCGCTTTTGTTTTTGCATTTTTATCGCCGCAATCGGTTAGCCAATTTGCAAGCATTTGATGACCATGTTCTGTCAGTACTGATTCTGGGTGAAACTGCACGCCTTCAATTGGATAATCCTTGTGTCGCATAGACATCACAATTCCTGTATCTGTTGCGCCAGTAATTTCTATTTCGTTGGGAACACTTTCTCGCTCAACAGCAAGTGAGTGATATCGCGTAGCAGTAAAAGGAGTAGGAAGATCTTTCAAAACCCCTGCACCATGATGGTGAACAAGTGAAGTTTTTCCATGAAGTAACTCAGGTGCGCGAGAAACGGTAGCGCCAAATGCAACACCAATTGCTTGATGACCAAGACAAACTCCGAAGAGTGGAATTTTCTTTTCGGCGCAATATCGAATCATTTCAACAGAGACTCCAGCTTTTTCTGGTGTTCCTGGACCGGGAGATATGAGTACTCCGTCATATTTACTTGCTTCACTAGCTTCAACTTCGTCGTTTCGTACAACGGTGCATTGCGCGCCTAGTTGTGCAAGGTATTGAACAAGATTGAAGACGAAGGAGTCGTAGTTATCGACTACAAGGATTTTGGTCGCCACAGCCTAATTCTCTCCTATAAGTAGCGCTCTCACACTCCTTTTCTTTTCCGGCAAATCTGGTGTAACTTCGCCTTATGCCAAAATCGAAATTGCGTAAGAAAGTTATTGAGAAGCGCACACACGAACATGAGGATGTTATTCACGCTCCTCACGCTCCGCTCGAGAGCCCTGCGTGGCTTGCTCCCACAATGGTGAGCGCATTTCTTATTGGTCTTCTCTGGATTGTTACTTTTTATGTCACCCAGACTCGCTATCCAATTCCTGGAATTGGGGCATGGAACATGATCGTAGGTTTTTCATTTATTGGCGTAGGTTTTTCACTCGCAACGAAATGGCGCTAATTACACGCTTGTAATTCTCCACACCGTGGATAACTTCTGTGGATAACTCTTCAGCGCTTTTTTGTTAACAAAAGTACAGAAGCCAATGTTCCACCAATGAGGCCGCCTAAGTGGGCGTGCCAATCCACGCCGCCCAATGCGAAACCGAGTGCAAAGTTAATTCCAATAATTACTGCAATCGAGCGAATATCTGCGCCGATTTTTTTACCCACTACAACCATTGCTCCGAAGAGTCCGAAGATAGCTCCGGATGCTCCAACAGATGGTTGGTTTGAGACAGCAAGATAATTTGAAAGCAATGATCCTGCGATAAGAGAGACAAAAAAGATAAATATAAATTTAGTTTTTCCAAAAGCGGCTTCAATCGGATTACCTAAAACCATCAACGCATACATATTAAAACCAAGATGAAAAATTCCGCCATGTGTGAGTGCAACAGTGAGGTATCTCCACCATTCACCTTGCGCGGTTCCATGAACTTGGCCATCACTGAGTACTGCTTCTTTGACTAGAAATAAATGCTGTTGCAAATTTGGTACAAGAAGTTGAACTAAGTAAGCAGCGCAAATGATTGTTATTAATGACAGTGTTGCGGAACGCTTCATCAGCGTCATTATTTTTACTTGACTGTGACGCTATTGATTGTGATTGGCGTTGATGGGCGATCTTGTGGTCCAGTCTTCGCCTTTCCAATAGCATCTACTACAGCCTGGCTAGCAGAATCCTTCACTTCACCAAAAATGCTGTGCTTGCGGTTGAGCCATGTTGTCGGTGCGACAGTAATAAAAAATTGTGAACCATTTGTGCCCGGACCTGAATTAGCCATTGCAAGAATGTATGGGCGATCAAAAGTAAGTTCACCATGAAACTCATCAGCAAATTTGTAACCAGGTCCACCAGTTCCTTGACCAAGTGGATCCCCACCTTGAATCATGAAGCCATCAATGACGCGATGAAAGACTGTTCCGTCATACAAATTTGCATTTGATTTTTCGCCGGTGCGTGGATCTACCCATTCACGAGCACCTGTTGCGAGTTCAACAAAGTTGGCAACAGTTTTTGGTGCATGGTTTGGAAATAATTCAATAACAATGTCACCCATTGATGTGTGAAGGGTTGCAGTATTTGTTGACATAAATAAACCGCTTTCTATGTGTAGAAAAGTTTCTATCGTTGACGTACTTGTGGAGACCAGGGGAATCGAACCCCTAACCCCCGCCTTGCAAAGGCGGTGCTCTACCAATTGAGCTAGGTCCCCGTGTTGAGCGGGGTGGGCCTAGATGGACTCGAACCATCGACCTCTTCCTTATCAGGGAAGCGCTCTAACCAGGCTGAGCTATAGGCCCGCAATTGCGTTAGACGCAATCACAGATGCGCAAGGTTACCTTGAACTATGCGTGAGCCCAAACTCAGGCTCTTACCCTACTGATTTTTGGGAGAAATCTCATCTTCACTGTTCTTGGTCACAGAAAGCAGGCTCACGCCCTTGTCAAGATTGACCAATCGCACACCCATTGAATCTCTACCTGTTTGTCGTACCTCTGCGGCTGGGGTGCGCATTACTGTTCCAGCAGATGTGATCGCTAGAACTTCATCTTCGTTTCGAAGTACAAGCGCACTTACTAATGAACCACGAGAATCTTCATCGATTTTTGCAGCTTTGATTCCAATGCCACCGCGACCTTGAATGCGGTACTCATCAATTGGTGTTTTTTTGCCGTAGCCACCATCGGTTGCTGTAAATACATATGAATCAGATGCCAACTCAGAATTAATGCGAGCCATCGTCAAGAGTTCGTCATCTTTTCTAAATTTCATTCCTATGACTCCACTTGTAGAGCGCCCCATAGGTCGCAGTGATTCGTCGTCGACCACAAATCTTAATGACATTCCTTTTTTAGAAACCAAAAGTAATTCGTCATTTACATTTATTAGTGATGCACTTACAACTTCGTCGCTATCTTTAAGTGAGATAGCAATGAGTCCGCCCGTGCGCGGTGAGTCGTATTCAACTAAAGGCGTCTTTTTTACAAGTCCACTTTTGGTTGAAAGGACCAAGAATGGTGAAATTGAATAATCTTTTATCGATAAGACTTGCGCGATTTTTTCATCTGGCTTAAAGGCCATCAGGTTTGCTACATGTTGTCCGCGAGCATCGCGTCCCGCATCCGGCAACTCGTGAACTTTGCTGCGATAAACGCGTCCCTGGTTTGTGAAAAACAATAGCCAGTCATGAGTTGAGGCAACAAAGAAATGATCTACAACATCATCTTCCTTTAGTGCCGCTCCTTTGACCCCTCGGCCACCTCGTCTTTGAGAACGGTAAAGATCAGCCATTGTACGTTTTGAATAACCGCCATGAGTTATTGTTACAACTACATCTTGATCTGGAATTAAATCCTCAGCAGAGAAATCACCTTCGCTTGCAATGATTTGTGTGCGGCGTTCATCTCCGTATTTAGTAACAAGATCTTCAAGCTCTGTTTTGATTATTTCACGTTGTTTTTCAGGGCTAATTAAAATTGCATTGAGCTCGACAATATCTGCCATAAGACCTGTGTATTCATCATTTATCTTCTGGCGCTCAAGGGCGGCAATTCGGCGTAGTTGCATATCGAGAATTGCATTTGCTTGAATTTCATCAACGTCGAGTAGCTTCATCAAACCGGTACGAGCTTCTTCTGGTGTTGTACTCGCACGGATCAGTGCAATAACGGCATCGAGTGCATCGAGTGCTTTAAGGTAACCCAGCAAAATGTGAGCGCGTTTTTCTTTTTCGGCTAAACGGAATTTCGTACGGCGAACAATTACTTCTACTTGGTGCTCGATATAAAAGCGAATAAATTCGTCTAAACGTAATGTGCGTGGAACACCATCGACTAATGCCAACATATTTGCGCCGAAAGTGTCTTGCAATTGTGTTTGTTTATAAAGATTATTAAGTACAACTTTAGGAATAGCTGAGCTTTGTAGAACTATGACCAGGCGTTGTCCTAATCGCTCATTACCTTCATCGCGGACATCTGCAATTCCTTTTATTTTTCCATCTTTTACAAGTTCAGCAATCTTGAGAGCAAGGTTGTCTGGGTTCACTTGATATGGCAGTTCAGAAATTACAAGACATGTTCGTTTATTTATTTCTTCAACTTGAACGACCGCACGCATTGTGATTGAACCGCGACCCGTTCTGTACGCACTCTCTATTCCTGTTCTTCCAACTATTAGTGCTTTGGTTGGGAAGTCAGGACCTTTTACAATTTTGAGTAATTGATTGAGAAGTTCATCTGGTTTTGCTTCTGGGTGTCCAAGTGCCCACGCAACACCTTCACCAATTTCGCGCAAATTGTGTGGTGGGATATTTGTAGCCATACCCACAGCAATACCTGCGCTGCCATTTACTAATAAATTTGGGAAACGACTTGGTAAAACAGTTGGCTCTTGTGACCGTCCGTCATAGTTAGGAACAAAATTAACTGTGTCTTCGTCAATATCGCGCATCATCTCCATGGCAATGGGAGATAAACGAGCTTCTGTATAACGCATTGCGGCCGCAGGATCATTACCCGGCGAACCGAAGTTTCCATTGCCGTCGATGAGTGGGTAACGCAATGACCAGTGTTGAGCTAAACGCACAACAGTGTCGTAAATCGCGCCGTCGCCGTGTGGGTGATAGTTACCCATAACATCTCCAACAATGCGTGAAGATTTGTAGTAACCCTTATCTGGGCGGTAACCCGCGTCATACATTGCATACAAAACTCGTCGATGGACCGGCTTTAATCCATCGCGAACATCTGGAAGTGCTCTTCCAACAATGACGCTCATCGCATAATCGAGATAAGAGCGCGCCATCTCTACTTGGAGATCGACTGTTTCGATTCTATCGAAATCTACATTTTCATCCATAGCGTTTCCTAAATATCCAAGAATCTAACATCTTTGGCATTGCGTTGAATAAATGCGCGACGTTGTTCAACATCTTCTCCCATAAGTACAGAGAAGAGATCATCTGTAGCTGCTGCATCTTCCAGTGTGACTCGAATCAATACGCGATGTTCTGGATCCATTGTTGTATCCCATAATTCTTTTGCGGGCATCTCACCTAAACCTTTGAAACGTTGAATACCGTCTTCTTTAGGTAAACGTTTTCCAGCTTCAAGTCCCAGTTTTATAAATCCATCTCGTTCGCGATCAGAGAATGCATATTGCACGGGCTCTTTGCCGCCCCATTTTAATTTATAAAGAGGTGGTTGGGCGAAATAAACATAGCCTTGTTCAATAAGTGGACGCATGAATCTAAACAAGAGTGTGAGTAATAATGTTCTAATGTGTTGGCCATCTACATCAGCATCGGCCATCAAAATAATTTTGTGGTATCTCAATTTAGCGATATCAAAATCATCGTGCACACCAGTACCGAGTGCTGTAATTAGCGCTTGAACTTCATTGTTTTGTAATACACGGTCAATGCGTGCTTTTTCCACATTGAGAATTTTTCCTCGGATAGGTAGAACTGCTTGGTTTCTGGAATCGCGGCCACCTTTTGTTGATCCGCCAGCAGAATCACCTTCAACAATATATAGCTCACATTTTGCCGGATCTGTCCATTGGCAATCAGCAAGTTTTCCAGGCATTCCGCGGCCTTCTAATAAACCTTTGCGGTTACGTGAAAGATCACGAGCTTTACGGGCTGCTACACGGGCTGCTGCTGCATCAATACTTTTGCGGACAATCTCTTTGCCTTCGGCTGGGTTTTGTTCAAACCAACTTGATAACTCTTCATTGACAACTTTTTGTGTAAATGATTTTGCTTCAGTATTTCCAAGTTTTGTTTTGGTTTGTCCTTCAAATTGTGGCTCTGCTAATTTAATTGAGACAATCGCCGTAAGTCCTTCTCGAACATCGTCGCCAGTTAATCGGTCTTCTTTCTTTTTGATATATCCCTGTTCTTCACCAAATTTATTCACAATCGATGTAAGTGCAGTTCTAAATCCCTCTTCGTGCGCTCCGCCTTCGTGTGTATGAATTGTGTTTGCAAACGTATAAACAGATTCAGTAAATCCGGCATTCCATTGCATTGAAACTTCCAAGGCGATTTTTCGTTTTGTGTCTTCTGAACTAAAAGAAATAATTGATTTATGGGTTTCGCCGCGGGTTGAATTTAGGTGTTTTACAAAGTCAGCAATTCCGCCTTGATATTGGTAACGGACAGTAAGTTGTTCGCCTTTTTCATCCACGTGCCCTGGGCGCATATCTGTAAGCGTGAGGATTAAACCTTTATTAAGAAATGCCATTTCTCGAAAACGCGTTGATAAAATTTCAAAAGAGTAATCTGTTGTTTCGAAAATTTCTTCAGATGGCCAAAACCTAACAGTGGTCCCGTTAGCTGTAGATGGGTCGCCTTTGCGAACCGGAGCGGTTGGAACACCCAATTTATAATCTTGATACCAAAAATTTCCATCGCGTTGTACAACTACTGAGAGGTCGGAACTTAAAGCATTGACGACAGAGACACCAACTCCGTGGAGACCACCAGAAACTGAATAACCACCATCACCAAATTTTCCGCCTGCGTGTAAAACTGTTAATACAACTTCGAGTGCTGGTTTTTTTTCTACTGGGTGCATATCGACTGGAATTCCACGGCCGTTATCGATTACTTCTACTCCGCCGGTAGCCATCAAAGTTACGTTGATTTCACTGCAATACCCGGCGAGGGCTTCATCTACTGAGTTATCTACAATTTCATAAACAAGATGGTGGAGGCCGCGCTCCCCGGTTGATCCAATGTACATACCTGGGCGTTTACGAACCGCCTCTAGTCCTTCAAGTACGGTGATCGCGCTGGCGTTATATGTGCCTGGCTTCTCGCTCACTGGACCCCTCTTCACATCGCCTTAGTCGCCTTAAATTGGCGCTAGGAGCGAATTTTCTATCTAGCAGTCTTTTATCCTATCGGTAAAACACTATATGAGATAGTCGCGAGAAGTCATAGATGTGGCATTAGGCGGGGGTTTGTCGCATGGGTGAGGGTTCCTATTAGAGGCGGGGTTAAAAACCTAGTTTTTACGTTTAGCCGTATGTGTCTCGGGCGCCTCGGGCGCCTCGGATTGTCCGTATTCCTTTTTTCCAGTTGGGGGCTTGGGGTCCAAAGAAGACTAGTGAATCAACGAGAGCGCCTGATGGACTCTTTTGAATTGTTGCAAGCAGATCATTTGCAACTAAGGAAAGTTGTGTTGACCAAGCTGTAGATGATGTTTGCACAGTGAGCACCCCGTCGAGAATTGATATTGGGGTCGCGTGCGCTGCTATCTCTTTTCCTACAATCTCAGACCATGTTGTAAATAAAGTTCCTTCGGCAATTCCACTTTTCCAATCTCTTTCTTGTATTAAATTAATAACAAGTTCACTTAAAAGTTCAGGGTCGCCGTTATTTTTTCTTTCTTTTTCGACTACAGGAGAAACAGTTCTAAATTTTTTTGAATACCCGGTTTTAAAACTCTTAAAAAGGTCAATGGCTAAGTCACGTTTAGACACTAGTGTGGACCTTTCTTGACTACTCCTGGCATAACATAATATTTTTCCGACAGTAGTTCGTGTGGAAGATCGCTTTCAACCGCTGTGGTAATAATTGTTTGCTCAGCAATTGTTGTAGCGTGAATTAATTGTTGGCGCCGTGAGGCATCTAGTTCGGCGAAAATATCATCAAGGATGAGTATCGGTTCTGCACCGTCTTGTATCAATAAATTAAAAGATGCTAACCGCAGTGCAATTGCTATCGACCAAGATTCACCGTGGCTGGCATATCCTTTAGCTGGAAAATCACCTAGTTGTAAATCAAGGTCGTCTCGGTGTGGTCCTATTAAGGAAACCCCTCTTTCGATCTCTTGGTAAGCCACTTCTTCTAAGCGCGCACTGAGAACTGTTGTGTTTTTTTCGAAATTAGATGAAAGGCCTTCGCTGCTGCTTTTGTAGGCGATCCCCGCTTTTTTTACCTCGTTGAGTTGCGCGTAGTTATTGGTTACAAAAGGGTTAAGCGCTTCTACTAACGCAATTCGCTCGGCTGTGAGTGCAGCGCCGAATTTTATAAGTTGTTCATTCCAGGGTACAAGCGCGTTTTGCGACGACCTTGTTTTTAGTAAGGCGTTTCTTTGTTTTACAACTCTTTCGTAATCCGCAATTACACCTACTAGGCGTGGGGTTCTGGTGATTAGCAATCTGTCTAAGAAATCACGGCGGGTGGATGGATCTCCGCGCACTAAATCTAAATCTTCGGGCGAAAAATAAATAATTTGGCAGGCGCCTAAAATTTCTCTTTGACTCCTTGTTGGGTTTTGATTGAGGCGCGCTCTGTTTGCTTTATTGAGATTGATTTCTAAATCTACTTGAAGTGTTCTGGAGTCACGCTCTATTTCCGCTCGGATGATTGCTTGGTTAGCACCGAGTGTGATCAGTGGTTGGTTGCTAGAGACGCGATGGGAAGAAAGAAACGCTAAATAAATAAGCGCTTCGGCGATATTGGTTTTGCCTGAACCGTTATCGCCGATAAATGTATTAACGCCTTTTTTTAAATCTAGTTTTAAATTAGGGTACGAACGAAAATTAGTTAGCTCTAGTTCTGTAATACGCACGTAATCCCCTTATATA
>CANFXM010000012.1 GCA_947451045.1 Actinomycetota bacterium
ATCAAGTCAGTACTGATTCGTCGTTTTGTGGATGCACTCGTAACAGCAACGCTGCGTGGTGCTCCATTAGTTGAAGTTCTCACTCGGCATGCAAGTGAAGCACGATCGGTTCAACGCAACAGAGTATTGAGTGCGGCAGGTAAAGCAGAGATATCAATGATTATCCCAGTGGTCTTCCTTATCCTGCCAATCTCAATTCTCTTTGCCTTGTGGCCATCACTTGCGAACTTAAATTTGTTTGCCAGTTAGAAAGCTATTTCTTCTTATAGCCAGCAGGGCATTTGGGATTTACAGCAAATACTTTCTTGAGTGTATTCCCCTTTATGCAGATTACACTCAAAACTTTTTTTCCTAATTTTGAGTGCACCTTTTCTAGTATTTGAAATTTTTTGACACCTACTTCTGCTAACAAGAAGTCTGAATTTATTCCGCTTTTACCGAGACTTCCTGCTATTAGGTCGATTAGTGAATCATAATCAGCCTTTGAAGGAACAATCGGTATCACGTAATCCAAAGCCCTCTGAAGGGAAGATTTCATTTCTGGGTTCTGTTCGAAATATCCTGGATAATTTATAAATAATTTCGAGATATTGGTTTTGTATTTATCCAACGTAAGAACTAAGCCATTAAAAATAGACATAAATTCTTTATCGGCTGCGGCTTTATCTAACGCAAATTGGACTTTAGTTTTTGTGTAAGGCATGGTCTGTGTTGATGGCGCTTGTTGCGCACCACCAAAACGAATTATTGCATCCCCAATAAATCCTGGAGGTGGGGTATCTCCTGCTGACATTACGCATGGCTGCGTCGGGCGACTGAACTTTGGCGAATAGATTTCTATGTCGGGATTACTAGAAGTAGGAACGTGGAACTTTGCAGAAGCCGGCCCAACAGCATCGCATGGAACCGCTTGCCCCCAGTATTCTATAAAATTATTCCAATTAGATGCTTTCGCAATTAATGAGTTCGTCTCAATAGAACCAATCACGTTCTTAGTGCCCTTTGCTAAATCTGAGATCGTTGCAATCCACCATTGAGGGCCTTTGGCAGAATCAACTCCAAAACTTATTTCATATTTGTTTCCTGCAACAAGTGTTATAGGAATGCGACATGAGTATCCAATCCCTTCACCACCAAATGGAGTGCAACCAGCACCCTCTCCGGGAATTGCTCCAAGACCGTTCCAAATTGAGAAGATTGCTAAGTCTGAAACTCTTCCATCAGCCAAGATTCCTTTGGATTGAATTCCTCCATAACCACCATCGGGCACATTGTCCCAATGCCAACCCGCCTCCCAATATGTGTTCGGTGATATTTCCAAGGGTTCAATTACTTGTGAAATCCTTGAACTTGCACTCAATAATGCCCCAGACCAATCCAAATAGGATGCGCCCCATTGCTGTTGACCAGCACTTGCAGGAACAACACTCGAAGCAGTCAAAAGAATTGAAATAGCGATTCCGATTCTTTTTGATAGTTGTCTGCGCATGTTGATTATCCTAAAGTGCGATTAGCACTAGATTGCAACTCCCGAAGGTAAAAGTTTGGAATGTTTGCAACCTAAGCAGCGCTCTCTTCACGTTCGCTCTCTAATTCAATAGAGGAAACGCTTTCGAGTACTACAGCAGTAGCAACCTGATCTATGCGAGGGCGGCCAGCTTTGCGCTTGCGGGCAATAACTTTGCCATCTTCAAATAGTTCGCCGCCCCATACGCCAACTGGTTCTTGACGTGAAAGAGCGCCTTCAAGACATTGCTTGCGCACTGGGCATCCACCGCAGAGTGACTTTGCTTCTGCAACTGTAATTTCATCTTCGGAGAAGAAGAGTTCAGGATCTGCACTGTGGCATGGCAAGGTAAAGGCGATGGCGCTGTCATATGTACCTGTGACATCTCCAAGACCAATCTTTTCGCCGCTTTCGGCCCAACCTGGCATTAGTAGTTCACTGAAGAGAACGCTCATCGTTCTCACCTTCTTTCTTCTCTCTCGTTCTTTCTTTTTGTTTGGGTTTATTGGGGTAAACAAAAAGGGCCCGAATCCTTTGTGGATTCGAGGCCCTTGGCTTCTAGTTCTTTTCGTATTATCGAGAAGAACTCCAAGTGGCTGAATCCACTGCATAAAAAGCGGCGTAAAACGCAGGCTTTGTTGCGGTGTGCCATGTGTAATGCTTATGAGAAGCAGGAATTACAGCAGAACGCATTGCGTTTGCTGTTACGGAAGTGTTGTTACGCACGATCCGACTCCTTTGACTCATATCCACTGATGTAGTGGAGGTGTAAGGGTAAAGCATGAATATAGGTTCGTGCAAATGAATTACTTACGCACGAATACGCAGGAGTAACTAAGAAATCAGGCTAGCTTCACGCAAGAAACGGCTCGGGCTTTGGCGATAACTCAAATGTAAATCTTGTTTTGCGCGTGTGATGCCAACATAGAAAAGGCGACGCTCTTCATCAATGGTGGCCTGATCTGCGCCAATAGCGCCATTTTCAAGGGGTAATAAGCCCTCACTCACGCCGATAAGAAATACACGTTCCCATTCCAAACCTTTAGCGGCGTGCAATGTTGCCAGAGTTGTAACGGGCATAGTTGGCGGATTATTTTGTTGAACACGATCTTCTACTTCACGTAAGTATCCGCGCAATGTCTTTGGTGAGAAGCCGCTATCTGCATCAATTTCGCGACCTAAGTGAAGCAGTGCAGCAATTCCATCAATACTTGCGCCAGTTAGAAATGGTTGAGCAAGTGTGCGCAATTCATCGAGCCAATTCGCGCCCTCCGTTGGGATAACCGAGGCGTTGCGCACTACGCGCAGAAACTCTTTTACATCGGGGCGATCAAAGAAGCGATCACTATTTCGAATTTGATAAGGAATCTTAGAAATATTCATAGCTTTTTCAACGGCATTGAGTTGACTATTGGTACGAGCTAACACTGCAATATCTTGCGCAGGCGTACCTTCACTCATCAACTGCGTAATGGATGCAACAACGCCAGCAACTTCCGCTGATTCATCTTTATACGGTGTGACTTCCGGTTTATCGCCGTGTGAATTAATGGCAACGAGTTCTTGTCCCATTTCGGCACTACGCAAAATAGCGTTAGCAGTAAAAACAATTTCAGGAGTTGAGCGGTACCCAGTTGTAAGTCGAATAACTTCTGCTTCCGGAAAACGTTGTGTAAAGCTATTGAGAAATATTGGTGATGCACCAGCAAATGAATAAATGGTCTGAGCAGGATCTCCAACAACGCAAAGCTCTTTTCGATTACCAAGCCAGGCATTTATTAACCGCTGCTGCAAAGGAGAAATATCCTGATACTCATCAACTGTAAAGAAGCGATATTGATCTTGTACACGCTCACGAACTTCACGCTCTTCTTCAATCATTGCTGTAGTAAGTAAGAGAACATCTTCGAAATCCATTGCATGTTCTTGTTTTAGAATGCTCATGTATGAGGCATACACCTTTGCAATCTGTTCCGGATTGATGCGAGGTTTGTTGATGCGCTTAGAGGATTCGGCTAAATAATCACTTGGTCCAATCTCCTGTGTTTTTGCCCATTCAATTTCAGAGGAGATATCACGCAAAATATCTCGAGACGTAACTGATATTGCGCCAGCCAAGTCTGCCCTCTTTATCGATTCACTAAGAAAACCAGATTTAGAAGTCAGCAAATCAGGAGTTTTCCCACCAAATACTTGGGGCCAGAAATAAAGCAATTGCTTGAGCGCCGCGGAGTGAATTGTGCGGGCTGCAACTGTTGGTACACCAAGGGAGCGAAGGCGCATACGCATTTCACCTGCAGCACGCGCTGTGAAAGTGAGCGCTAAAACTTTGTGTGGATCCATGACTCCAATAGCTGCGCCATATGCAATGCGGTGTGTAATTGCTCGTGTTTTTCCAGTACCGGCTCCGGCAATAACACAGACAGGTCCACGCGTGGCAACTGCTACTGCGCGTTGTTCGTTATCAAGTGCTGCAAGTATTTCTTCTGCTCTTAAATCGCTTTGACTCGTCCCGGTTTCAAAATCTGACATTACGGGCGCCAGCTTTCGCCGCCTACTAGGTCACTAAGGTCTCGTCCTGATTGTGCGCCATACCAAGATTCAATCATGCGTCGCGCAACGCTAATCGAAGGTGGCAATAAAAGTTCACCGGTCTTGATTGCATCTTTCATCTCATCGCGTGAGAACCAGCGCACCTCAGTGATTTCTACTCCATCAGCTTTAGCTTCATGTGGCTTATTTGTTACTGCAGAAAATGCAATCATGATAGATGCTGGGAATGGCCATGGCTGAGAAGTCATATATGACATTTCATCAACGGTTATTCCACATTCTTCGAAAACTTCACGCGCTACACATTGTTCAAAAGTCTCACCTGGTTCAAGAAAGCCTGCGAAATTAGAAAATCGCTTTTCAGGCCAAAGTGGATTGTGCCCTAGCAAAATTCGATCATCGCGATCATGAACTAAAACAATAACTGCCGAATCGGTGCGAGGGTGATGTTGACTTTCATCCACGGTACAAATGCGAACCGATCCCCCAAGGCCAACAATTGTTGGTGCACCACAGCGAGAACAACGTGGATGTACTTCATGCCAATTCGCTAATCCAATTGCATGAAATGCTAAGGAGAGAAATTTTGAACTAAGTGAGAACCCGAGTTCGCGCAAAGTTTCAAATCCAGAATATTTTTCTTCATCGCTGCCGGGCTCATCTGTCCATGCTGTGTGCCAGGCAAAATATGCGGTTCCATCTGCGCGATCTAATCCGAGGAAGTATCTTTCCCCTGTTAGAAATTTTTCTGAGCTAACAAGTGCACTCACTTCGGCGCTATCTAGAAGATTGAGTTCGCTGCCCTGAACAGCAAGACGTGCATCGACAATGTGAATAATCTTCGCTTTGGCCCACTGTGCATCGAGCTCGCTTTGCGATGTACGCAGTTCGCTGGCACGGTCGATTTCACTAACAAGGTTCTTGAGCGTGCTCATGGGAGGCAACACTACTAACCTCTACCCATGCTCGTAACCTCGTGGAATATTTTGCACGCAATGCCTATTCCGCCATCAGGAAGTGGCAATTTCAGCGATGCGGTGAAGAGTCTTGGCTGCGATGTGGCTGGTTTTCAAGAAGTTGATCATCATCTTCCGCGCTCTGGCATAGAGGTTCAGATGCAGATTGCAGCACAATCCTTAGGCGCACCGTATTGGGCTTTTGCACCATCAGTTATTGGAACACCTGGTGAAGTGCGTCGTCATCTCAGTAATGCAGACCAAAGAATTATTACAAATGAGAATTCAAATTCCGTTGGAAGTTATGGGATTGGAATAGTTTCACGAATTCCTGTAATCAAATGGGAGCGTTTAGAGCTTGGCAGATCACTTATCGGCCTTCCACTTCTTATTCCCAGCGAAAAAGGCGTGCGAGCAATTTATGTCAATGATGAAGAACGCGTTGCGCTAGCCGCTCACTTAGATAATGGATGGATTATTATCAATACACATCTATCTTTTGTGCCATTTGTAAATCTCTATCAATTACAACGTGTAAAGCGTTGGGCCAAGAAGCTAAGTCAGAATGGAAAATTCAAAGTACTTATTCTTGGCGATTTGAATTTGCCTAAGAATTTTTCTGGCTGGAATTCCTTGATAACTCAAAAAAGTTACCCATCATGGGGTGCGAAGGTTCAGTTTGATTACATCCTTTCAGATGCACTACAACAGAATGACATAGAAGTTGTACAGAACGGTTTTTCAGGTGTGAGCGATCACTTACCTATTAGCGTCAGAATCAATACCTGAGATCAAGGCGATAAGTTCTTCCTGACTCAAAAGATTTGCAGGGCTGTGATCTTTTCCTGTTGGAACGTAATGGAAAGCTGCTTTCACTTTCGTGATATCGGTGCCACTTAACTTTGCCCACGCCAGGCGATACATCGCTAATTGCACTGCCGCAGATTCACCAAGTTCTTTTGACCCAGTCTTCCAGTCAACAACAATGTAACCATCACCATCGCGATACACCGCATCAATGCGTCCGCGAATAAGCACGCCAGCAATAACAGTCTCAAATGGCACTTCAACATTGGTCGGTGTTTTTGTTGCCCAATGACTAGCCTGCCAAGCTTTTTTGAGCTCCTCTAGCGTTACATCGTCTTCGAGTGGATCTAATGAGTACATATAGTCATCAATGGGCAGTGTGGGTTCTGCAATAAATTGTTTTTCGACCCATAAGTGGAATGCAGTTCCGCGGCGAGAATATTGATCTTGTCCTCGCGGCATTGGGCGGCGAATATTGAGAGCTAATTCTTCAGGATTTTCGTGGAGTGCAACAAGGGCTGAAGTCGAAAGTTTCGTTGGTAACAAGACGGTGAATTCTGGATTCGCTTTTTCTTTTAATTCAGAAATAAGGGCTTGTGCATCTGATATCCACGAATCAATCTCTTCATCATCGCCACTCTTGTTGAGTAAATGTGCATCGGCTGATTTTACGAGGTCCATCTCTGCTTGAAATTGAGCACGTCGCTCACCAAGTCGATCATGTGGCCATTCTAGACTTTCAACTTCACCAGGATTCTTTACACCTTTGGGTGGAGTATCTAACTCACTAAGAATTTTCCCATTTTCGGCAGCTGCAATCTCATGAAGCCATACATAGACATCACTAGGCGCTACTGCATTCTTTCCTGTGCGCCAGACAGAAGTTGTACACAGTAAATGAGTTTTCGCTCGAGTTACCGCAACATATGCAAGTCGAATTTCTTCACGTCGTTTGATGCGATGTGAACATTCTTTAGAAAATAAATCAATTGCCTCTTCAACATCCTTTTTTTCTGTTATACCTGAAATATTGAATTGTGGAAGCTCCTGGTGATCGCCTCGCAATGGGAAAGGAATGAAGGCTTCATTTGTAAGCCAATTTTCAGGATTCTTTGCACTCTCTGAAGGAAAATTGCGAACTGCAAGCCCAGGAATGGCGACTACATTCCATTCGGCACCTTTAGCCATATGCACGGTAAGTATTTGCACAACATCACTTCGAACATCCGGTGCACCAATTTTTAGCCCACCTTCTTCTTTTGATGCAACATCAAGCCACTCTAAAAATTCACGAGCATTCCCCCCGGCGCGTTCATACTTTGATGCCTCATCTAGGAATCTATCGATGTTACGTCGTCCTGTTTGTGAACCATCGCGCAGTGATACTTCACTTTCGATAGTCAAATATTCCTCTATTTCAACAATAAGGTCAGTTATTTGCCCACCTGCGCGACCACGTAATCGACGTAAATCAGCAGCAAACCGTACTAATCGTTGATAGCCAACTGATGAAAAATAATCTTCGGGTGCACTCTGTATTTCATCAAGAGCGTCAATAATTGATCCTGCGAATTGATCTTCACTATCTAGCTGATCAGGATTTCCTTCCTCAATAACTTTGACTAAATAGCGAGAGCCAGTCTTGAGTGACCTAGAGCGCTCTTTGGCATATTTTCCTAAACCTGCAATATCGAATGCACCTAAATTTAATCGTGGACCAGTGAGATGGCGCATAAGAGATGCCCCTGCATCGGGATCTGAAATTACTTTCATCATCGCAACAATGTCGGCAATTTCAGGGATGTAAATTAAGCCGCCTACGCCAATGACCTCAACAGGAATTTTTCGTGCACGAAGAGCTGATTCAATATCGGGGATTTGTTTTCTATTTCGAACTAAAACTGCAAAAGTAGGCTTTTTGTCCTCTTCCATAATTGCTCGAGCAGGGTCTTTCCAAAGCGGTTCAAAATAATCAGCAATAGCTTCTGCTTCCATTTCCATATTTTCAAAGACACCAACAGCAAGTTCTCCGGGTCCAGCCCCTTCTCGTGCATCGAGCATGAGAACTTCTTGACCCCCATCTTCTTTTATCTTCTCAGAAATTAAGTTGGCAGCTTTAAGAATGATTGTGTCATTACGAAACGTTGTCGGAAGCGTGAATTTTGCACGTCCATTTTGACCTTCCATTTTTGGGAAATATTCAGCGAAAGTATCCATAGTTCCAGCGGATGCGCCGCGCCATGTGTAAATAGCTTGGCTGGGATCTCCGACTGCCATAACAGGATGGCCTTTTCCAAAGAGCGCTGAGAGCATTCGCAATTGAGATTGTGAGGTATCTTGATATTCATCAAGTAAAACAACTTTGTACTTTCCTCTTTCGAGAGTTCCAACATCTGGGAAAGTCGTGGCGATATCAGCTGCAATCGACATCTGATCATCGAAGGAAAGTTCACCTGCCGCCTTACGGCGATCTAGAAATGCTTGAACCATATCTAGAATTGAATTTCGCTGCTCCATCGTGTTACGAACTTTTGTGCCTTTATTGCTCACTGCAAAGTCAAAGGGAAGCAACTCTTCAAGAATTCTATTATTTTCAGAGCGAATCTCTTCAATAGTTACTTGATGTTCCAAAATTTGTTTAGCCAGTCCAATTACATCTTTGATAATTGTGCTTGCCGCACTTGTGCTCCTGAATGAATCATCTGACCACCTACGCACAACATCAGATGCAATCTGCCATATTTCAGCTTCTCCTAATGGGTCTGCATCTGTATCCATTCCTAATCGAATGGAATGCTCACTTAGCAATTTCCCTGCATACGAGTGATATGTGGTAATTGTTGGACTAGCAACTGAAGTCCGAGTAAATAAGTTGGCTTTTTCGAGTTGGGATAAGCGCTGGCGCACTCTAAGTGAGAGTTCACCCGCTGCTTTGCGTGTAAATGTGAGACCTAAAATTTCATCGGGTGCAACAATCCCGTTGGCAACTAAATAGAGAACACGATTACTCATTGTCTCTGTCTTGCCCGAACCAGCGCCAGCGATAATTACTGCAGGCTCCAGCGGGTTTGTGTTGATCGAAATAATCTCACTTTGGAAAGTAGTTATTGGCTTAATTTCCTTGTTATCTTTTTGAAGTTCTTTTATTATTTGATGCGGTGTCAACTTCTCAATCATTCGATCACCGACTTACCATCACTTTGAATCGGACATGATGTTCGTACCGGACAGCCATCACATTTGGCGTTATCCGTTGCAAAGAAAGTTGCAGCGCCCATGCCATTTGCAATTACTTCAATTTCTTGTGCAAAAACTTCTGCATCTATAACGCCTTGCTTGCGGGTCGTAATTTTTGGATCTTTAGCAGCAGGTGCTGCAAGATAAGCAAGCTCAGCACCTGTCGTTGTGGTGCTATCTGTGATCTTGCTAAATCCGCCTTTGATTGCTCCTAATTGATAGGCGGCTAGTTGCATATTTTCATTTGATCCAGTTGCCGGAATCATGGTCTTGCCAGTTTTGAAATCAATAATGTAAAGATTGTTATCTAGATCTATTTCAATTCTGTCAGCATTTCCATGCAACTTAGCACGACCAATTTCAACAGTAAATGAGGTTTCAACAGCCAGCACCTTGCGGGGTGAAACAGAGTGATAATGAACGAAGCGAGAAATCATCTTTGATGCTTCTTCAAGTGATGTTTGGCCAACCCATCCCTCATCAGGATCAATCAGTTTCCAAGAAGCTTTGAGTAAATCAAGTAGATCCGCTTCGGTTTTGCTTTTATCGGTATGTAATTTTGCTGCGAAGGCATGGATTGCAGAACCAAGAATCTGCGCAGTACTGTCACCATCACTTCCACCATTACTTTGCAAGAACCATTTCAAGCTACATTCTTTATAGGTATCTAACGCACTTGGTGAGACTGGTACCGATTCCAGGGCTGCGACAACTGGTTTCTCCGTGCTCAGCGCTACGGCGCCAATCCAATTCTCGGGATCAGCAATTTCAATACCTTCGTCCGATAATTTCTTCAAAATCTTTGCAGCGTGATCTGCCTTCTCACCAGAAAGCTGACTACGCAGTTCTGCCACTAATGCTGATTTTGTAATTGGGCGAGGCGGCGTAGTTATCAACGGTTTACTGCTTTTGTCTTTAGAGGTTTCCTCTTTACTTTTTTTACCTCTTATTATTAAGTCTGCACTTTCGAATAAGTCTGATGGAGCGTCATCTTCTCTTTGAATTGCAGTGATATACAAACGTGATTGTGCCCTTGTCATGGCAACAAGAAACAAGCCATTTTCATCATCGCGTAATCCATTAGCTGAATACTTATCTAATTGTTCTTTAGCCACTTCTGGGTAACGGATCAGCTCCACTAAGCGTTCGGACCCAAGTAATGAACTTCTCTGGCGAAGGTTTGGCCAAATGCCATCCTGAACGCCTGCAATTGCAACTATCTTCCACTCTCGTCCTTTTGCTGAATGCACGGTGAGAATTTCAACAAAATCTGGTCGTGCTCCTTTAGCGGTAATCACATCGCCTGCAATATCTTCTTTCACAATTTCACTTATGAATGCTCCAGGACCTGACATTGGAAAACGATCCGAATAGCGTGAAGCTGTATCAAATAATTGCATCATTGCATCAAGATCACGATCAGCGGCTGCCCCACGAATACTTGGGCGAAGCGATTGTGCTCGCCATGCATTACTAAGTTTTTCATTCTCGCTGGTTAGAGCGTTATCCCAAATTGCCCATAACAAATCTTCTGCACGTGATGATGGATTTTTAGCTGCAGCGCGTGCTTTGCGTAATAGATCCGAAACACGTTTGAGTGACGCGCCATCTTCGATAAATATGTCACCTTTATCTAATGCATCAATAAGTAGTTGAGTTCCGCTGCGCTGATCGCCTTCTTCACGGGCGTTCAATAGTCCTCGACGCATACGTCGAAGTGAAATTGAATCAGCACCTCCAAATTCACTCATCAATAGTCGTTCACATGTATCCAGATTAAGTTTCTTGCTACCTACAGCAATTTCTGCGAGTAATAAGAAGGGAGCGATTGCAGGATTGCCAGCGAGTGCTTCAAGTTCAGAGGTAACTGGAATACCGACCTGTGCAAAGGCTCTGCGTAGTGACGAGGCTGCAACACCAGGGGTTCGAAATAGAACTGCCATATCGCTATATGGAATACCTTGATTCAAATGCGCGCTTCGGAATTGATGAGCAATAAAAGCAGCCTCTTCGCTAGTTGATCGGAAGCGGTGAGTCTGAACTTCTTGTGGAGATAGTGGAGAAGATATATCCGTAACTTGTATCTTCGAAGTTGGAAATTTTTCCTCGATAAAAGCTCTAGCTAGACGCGAGATATCTGTTGCATTTCTATAATTTATTTCTAGATGAAGCGCACGACCTTTATCGCGATATTTATCTAGCTCATTTTTCAGGCCTTCAGGATCTGCCCCTCTAAAGCGTCCAACTGTGCTGAGTTTATCTGCACATACAATCATGTCATCGCATGAGAGAAGTTCAAGTAATTCGCGTTGCTGTGGATCACTCTCTTGATATTCATCAACCATTATTGTCGTGAACTGCTTTTGAAGTTGGTTTAATAACTCCGGGCGTTTATTCAAACGATGAATAGCAGTAGAAATAATTTCTGATGTATCTAAACGAAATTTTGCATCTTCGGCTCGTGTTTCTTGAGTCACTAATGCACCTATGTAACGCTCCCAGAATTTTGCGGCAGCAGACCAGAAAGGTTCTTCGTGTAACTTTCCTAATTGGCCGAGAATACGCGAACCTAATTTTCTTTCATTGGCGCGAAGGATAAGGTCACGTAATTCACGGGCAAATCCAGAGGTACCAAGTGCTAATTTTAATTCTTGCGGCCATTCGCGATAACCATCCTCAATATCACCTTTGAGTAAATCTTTTATAAATTTTTCTTGCTCTGGTCCAGAAAAAAGAATGGGTTCTAAATCACCTTCTTGTGGATTTTTCTTAAGAATTGAAAATGCAAGTGAATGAAAAGTTCGAGCTAATGGTTCGAACATTGTCTGCGTTGTGCGAAGTGCAATTGCATCACGCAAATTACTGGCGCTTTCGCGTCCGTAGGTGAGCAATAAGATTGAATTTGGATCTTGGCCAGCTGCAATACGAGCAAGAGCTGCTTCTACTAAGAGCGATGTCTTTCCAGTGCCTGCGCCACCAGTAACTACAAGTGGAGAAGTTTTGAGTGAATATGCCTCAACAACTTCCTTGGGAAATACGACAGCAACACTGGGCGATTCTGAGCGCACAAGTGTGAATCTGCTCTTTCCCTGATTGCTACTCACGGTCATATTCAATCGCATAGGTCTGACAGCCGGAGCCTTATAGCCATTTGGTGCTAGGAATAACGCCTATTTTCAATAAGAATCAGGCAATGAGTATTGAAAATAATCAAAGCCAACGTTTTCATATCCTGGATGCTTCTCGAGGAATTGCAGCCATCGGTGTATTGCTTTTTCACGTGTTTTTTGCGACGCCAATTCGCTACCTGATGGGCCTTTATACACTCGTTGATTTCTTTTTTGTTCTCAGTGGATTTGTTCTTTATCCAAGCATGCCTAGTCATTATCGAAAATTTACCCACGACGGAACCCAATTCATACTCTCGAGAATTGTTCGATTGTGGCCAACGCTAGTAGCAAGTCTTACCCTAAGTATGGGAATTTATTGGTGGAAAGAATATGCAGCATCAAAGAGCAACAACTATTTTGAAATTGATCCTAATCGCTCACCAATGCATCTTGGCGCCGCATTTCTATTGTTGCAAATATTAGTTCCACTTTCAGGTGCAATATTTATTGCTATCCCATTCTGGTCACTTTCGGCTGAATGGCTAGCCAATATTATCTTTGCACCTTTGACCATAATCTATAAACAATGTGGAATTGTTTTGGGAATTATCGGAGGGTATGCAGTACTACATTACGGATTAGTTCACGATACAGATTGGATTACAAATCTTGGACCCATTAGAGGCTGGGAAGCTTTAGGCAGAGCCCTCATAGGTTTTGGAATCGGCTTACTCATACGCGCAAATCTAGAGAAGCTTTCGACAATTAGAAATAATTTTTTCTTTGCCATAACTATTGCACTGACCATCTGGGCATCGATAATTTGGAATTCATACACGTTCACACATCTCTATTACGCATCACCATTATTTGGCTTAGTCATACTTCAACTATCGCGCTTCAATATTTCAAGCACAAGCAAGCGCGCCAAAGTCTGTACTTTCCTAGGTACATACTCGTACGGTATTTATGCATTTCATTTTCTGGCCATAGAGTTCTACGACTACAACGTCGTAAAACTTGACGCTTTTGCCAGCCATAGTGAATGGTGGAGATATTTAATTACTAAATCAATAGTCGTCATAGCAGTTGCAACGTTTGCGACATTCCTAACGTTGAAACTAGTCGATCAACCACTACAAAAAAGAGGTCGCGCACTTATCAAGCGAAAGTTTGCGCCTAGTAATTAGACGTTTAAGTTCGCTTTCTTTGCACGTGATGTTAGGCGTCCGCGCTCTGCGCCATCGAGGATTACCTTGCGGATACGCACCACTGCTGGTGTGACCTCCACACATTCATCTTCGCGACAGAATTCAAGTGCGCCTTCCATATTGAGCTTCTTAGGTGGAATCAAACGCTCTGATTCATCTGTACCTGAAGCACGCATGTTTGTGAGTTTCTTTTCACGAACACAGTTAACATCCATATCTTCAGAACGTGAGTTCTCACCGATAACCATGCCTTCATACACTTCATCGCCAGGTTCGACGAATATGTTTCCACGATCTTGTGTTCCATAAAGTGCATAAGAAGTAACAACTCCCAAACGATCAGAAACAAGTGAACCTGTTCCGCGTGTACGAATATCTCCATGCCACGCTTCATAACCATCAAATACGTGGTGGAGTAAACCAGTTCCACGAGTTTCAGTAAGGAATTCAGTACGGAAACCAATAAGTCCACGTGATGGAACGCGGTAATCAAGTCGAATCCAACCAGTGCCGTGGTTAACCATTTGTTCCATGCGGCCCTTACGAAGTGCCATGAGTTGTGTAAGTACACCTAAATATTCTTCAGGCGCATCGATAGTCAAACGCTCCATCGGTTCATGAGTTTTACCATTGATTGTTTTGATAACTACTTGTGGTTTACCAACAGTGAGTTCGAAACCTTCGCGCTTCATAATTTCAACAAGTACAGCAAGCTGAAGTTCTCCGCGACCTTGTACTTCCCATGTATCTGGGCGATCAGTATTGAGAACGCGCAATGACACGTTACCAACAAGCTCTGAATCAAGACGACCCTTTACTTGGCGAGCAGTGAGCTTTGTTCCGCTTTTGCCTGCAAGTGGAGATGTATTGATACCAATTGTCATAGAAATAGATGGCTCATCAACAATGATGAGTGGGAGTGCAACCGGATTATCGTTATCGGCAAGTGTTTCACCCAATGTAATTGTTTCAATACCCGCAACAGCAATGATGTCTCCAGGGTGGGCTTCAAGTGCAGGTACGCGCTCGAGTGCTTCAGTGATGAGAAGTTCAGAAACCTTTACTCGCTCTGTTGTTCCATCAGTTTTGATCCATGTAACTTGCTGACCTTTTTTGATGACACCTTCGCGTACGCGACATAGTGCTAAACGACCAAGGAATGGTGATGAGTCCAAGTTTGTAACGTGTGCTTGCAATGGTGCACCTTCGTGATATTCAGGAGCTGGGATTGCGGAGAAGATGGTGTCGAATAAAACATCGAGATTTTCTTCTTCCGGCATTCCACCATCAGCAGGGCGCTTGAGTGATGCACGACCAGCTTTTGCGGAGGCATACACGACAGGAAATTCAATTTGTTCTTCAGTTGCATCAAGATCAAGAAAGAGTTCGTATGCCTCGTCAACAACTTCTGCAATACGTGAATCGGGGCGATCGACTTTATTGATTAACAAAATTACTGGAAGATTTTTTTCAAGTGCCTTACGCAAAACGAAACGAGTTTGTGGCAATGGGCCCTCGGATGCATCAACTAGCAAAATTACGCCGTCGACCATTTCAAGACCGCGCTCTACTTCGCCACCAAAATCTGCGTGGCCCGGTGTATCAATAATGTTGACGATATTATTTCCGCGCTTCACTGCGGTGTTCTTGGCCAGAATCGTGATTCCCTTTTCGCGTTCTAGATCCATTGAATCCATCATGCGGTCTTGGCCTTCGTCCTGCTTCTTATATGCAGCAAAAGCTCCTGATTGCCACAGCATCGCATCGACAAGTGTTGTCTTGCCGTGGTCAACGTGAGCGATGATTGCAACGTTACGCAAATCTTCGCGCTTCTTGACTGGTAATCCTTTTAGGTGCTCTTGTGTTTTAGACATTGAATCGAAACTCCACTACATCTCCGTCGGCCATTACATATTCCTTGCCTTCCATGCGAACTTTACCTTTAGCTTTCGCTTCGGTCATTGAGCCCGCGGCAACTAGATCATCAAAGGAGACAATTTCTGCCTTGATAAATCCTTTTTGGAAATCTGTATGAATAACACCAGCGGCCATGGGTGCGGTGTCACCTTTATGTATTGTCCAAGCACGTGTCTCTTTAGGACCTGCAGTCAAATATGTCTGCAACCCTAAAGTTTTGAATCCAACATGTGCCAATGTTGCAAGTCCTGGTTCTTCTAAACCAATTGATTGCAACAATTCAAGTGCATCTTCATCGCTGAGTTCAATGAGTTCAGATTCTGTTTTTGCATCGAGGAAGATTGCCTCGGCTGGTGCAACGAGCGCTGATAACTTTGCGCGCAATTGCTTATCATCGAGCTCTGCGGCATCGACATTGAAAACATAAATAAAAGGCTTAGCGGTGAGCAATTGAAGCTCGCTCAATTCAGCCAAATCAATGGTCGAGGTAGAAAGAGGATTGCCGCTTTGCAAATGCGCTTCTGCCGCTTTCATGGCATCCAAAACTGGTTGGCGCTCTTTACTAATGCGAGCTTCTTTTTCAATTCGAGGAAGCGCCTTCTCTAAAGTTTGTAAGTCAGCGAGCGCCAACTCGGTGTTGATGGTTTCCATATCGCTACCTGGATCAATGCGGCCATCGACATGAACGACATCGTCATCGGTAAAAACTCGAATAACCTGACAGATTGCATCTGTCTCGCGAATATTTGCCAAGAACTTATTTCCAAGGCCCGCACCTTCGGATGCACCTTTGACAATTCCTGCGATATCGACAAATGAGACAACGGCGGGAAGGATCTTTTCAGAGCTAAAGATTGCGGCAAGCTTTGGTAAACGCTCATCCGGAACCCCTACGACACCGACATTGGGTTCAATAGTGGCGAAGGGATAGTTAGCGGCCAAGACATTGTTCTTGGTGAGAGCATTAAAAAGGGTCGACTTTCCCACATTCGGTAATCCGACAATTCCAATTGAGAGGCTCACAAGGGGTAGAGCCTACGCGTGATTGTCAGTGGTTCCTGCCACGATAGCGCTATGTCAGCGCAAGGAGTGACCCTTATAACCCTCGTAATCGGTATATCTATCGGGATTGCCATTGGAATCTTGATTTCGCGTCTTCGCAATCAAGCCTCCGGAGCCACACATGCAATGGCTCAAGGTGAGATTTCATCTCTTACTAAGCAATTAGAAGAACTGCGCAAACGCGAAAATGAATCGACCCGCTTTGATGAAGCGCTCAATGATGTAAAAGCTCGTATGGCAACTCTGACAACACAGACGCAAGATGCAGAAGTAAAACGAGCGGCTGCAGATTCCGCGATCAAAACTCAAATTGATTCAATGCGCACTGGCAATGAGTCACTTGTAAATATTGCAACAAAACTTGAGGGTGCGCTTTCTAATTCCCAATCACGCGGAAAATATGGTGAAGCCCAACTTGAAATGATTTTACAAAGTGCCGGAATGATTGAAGGTGTTCATTACGAACGCCAAGAGTCATCACGCCTACAAAGTGGCGATGGAACTCGTCCCGATATAACTATTTCAATTCCTGGTGGTTCTAGAATCTTTATTGACTCTAAATTTCCATTTCAACGTTTCCTCGAAGCCATTGATGAAAAAGATGAGGCTGCGCGTGCATCATTGATGGCGCTTCATGCAAAAGATTTACTCAAGCATGTTGATGATCTTTATAAAAAGGAATATCAAGGTGTCTCTGATTCACCTGATTTTGTTGTGCTATTTGCTCCATTTGAATCAATTCTCTCCGAGGCGCTACGCGCTGATCCACAATTCCTGAATAAGGCATTTGAAAAGAATGTAACTATCGCAACCCCTACAACTATGTTGGCACTCTTGCGTACTGTCTTCTATTCATTTGGCCGACATGACCTTGCCAAAAATGCTGAAGAAATTCGTGGAGTGGCAACAGAATTCCTCAAGCGCATCGGATCCTTGCACACCAAACTTTCAACACTTGGAGATCGCATCAAGAGTGCAGAGCGTGCATACAACGATGTCATTGCAACGGCTGAGACAACTGTGATGCGTCCGGCACGAAAGATGAGAGATCTAGGTGTCTCAAGTGGGAATAATAATCTCACCCCAATAGGTGCTATTGATGATGAAGTCCGCGCTATAAAAGGCGCTAATATTGAAATTGATTACATCGATGCAGAAGAAATTGAAGAGGATGAAAAAGAATGAGTGTAGGTACAAACACAAAGCCGCTGATCCAAGGCCCTGGACTAAAATCACCCGGAATTGTTGTACTGCAATTTCTCTTCATCGGACTCTTTGCTGCAATTGAAATTATTTTCCGAAAAGGTGTGGGCCTACCAACTGGAATCGCGCTATGTATTGCCCTCTACGGTGGACTTCGATTTGGACGCAAGGGAACGACCTATGTCAGCGTTGTTACTCCACCCATTGTCTTTGCAATTTGCGTCTTCGCACTCGTAGTTCTCTCTGATGGATTTAAGCCTTCAAGAATAGGAATTGATTTCATTGCATCTCTTGCAAGTGAAGCACCCTTTCTTATTCTGAGCGCACTCTACGGTTGGTTTGTTTACTTCAATGAGAAAGCAAAGAGTCGACCTTCTCGATAAATATGGGGATAACCCTTTAGAGTAGGGGCGTGCTTGCTCCTGAAATACACCGCGCAAAACGAGCAATTCTTATTGGTTATATTACAAATGGAATTGCACTTGGTTCTTTTATTTCACGCATTCCAGATTACAAACGAATTCTGCATGTGACCGATGGTCGTTTAGGTTCAGCACTAGTTTTCGGATCTATTGGCGTTGTTTTAGCGCTGGGTCCTGCAGGTAGAAACGCTGCCAAATATGGAAGTAAACCTCTCATTGTTGGCTCAGCTGTAGCAGTAGGTGTAACTATTCCAGGAATCGGACTGCTATTTAATATTTATACGTTAGCTATTTCATTATTTCTGTGGGGAATTACACTCGGAATCCAAGACATTTCATTATCTGCTCATGGTGTTGCATTAGAACAAAAATCAGGCACAAAAATGCTGAGCACAATGCATGCAATGTATTCACTTGGTTCAATAATTGGAGTAGGTACCGGTGGAGTTATCGCTCAATTGGGAATTTCACCACTGATACATTTATCAAACCTCGGGGTCTTGCTAATACTGAGTGCATTTGTAATCAATCCACTTCTTTTGCCAGCAAATATGGATCAGCACAACCCTGAAGGCCACAAACGAAATCGTAAGCGTCCAGGAATTTTTTGGATTCTTGGATTACTTGGAGTTTGCGCTGCAATTAGTGAAGGTATTGCAAGTGACTGGGGTGGAGTCCTTGCAAGAGATACATATGGCGCATCACCATTTGTAGCATCACTTCCGTACGCGCTTTTCTCCACACTCATGGTTATTGGAAGATTATCTGGTGACAAACTTTCCCACAGATTTGGAACTTCGAGATTGCTCACTGCAGGGGGACTCATTGCAGGTATTGGACTTGCAACAGGAATGTTGATGCATAGCATTCAAGGAGAATTTCTTGGTTGGTTCTTTTTAGGTGTTGGCGTAAGCGCAGTTATTCCATTACTCATGAGCGCAGCTGGAGAAATTGCATCTAAACAATATCCCGACACTATTGCCCCATCTGAAGCTGTTGCAATGATTGCCGGAATTTCTTATTTTGCATTTATCGCGGCTCCACCAATGATTGGCTTCCTATCTGACCAAATAACATTGCGCTACGCACTCTTTGTGCCCGCAGGGCTTGCATTATTGATGGCATTTGGCGCGAGATACGCGCGCAGTAGCGATCGCTAGATTATTTGGATTCTGCTGCTTTCATATCTTTGCGAAGTTCAGGTGGCAACGAGAAAAGTAGTGACTCTTCCATTGCTGTAACAGTCTCGACCTCGCCAAAGCCGCGCTGTGCCAACCAGGCCAATAAATCATTAACTAGAATTTCGGGAACAGATGCACCACTTGTTACACCAACAGTTTCAACACCTTCAAGCCACTCATCTTTTGCCTCTGCTGCATAGTCAAGTAAAAATGCTTGAGGAGTTCCATACTCTTTTGCAACTTCAACTAAGCGCACTGAATTTGAAGAGTTCGGCGAACCAACTACCAATACAAGATCTGCCTGTGGAGCAATAGCTTTGATTGCCTCTTGGCGATTTTGCGTTGCGTAACAAATATCGTCACTGGGTGGATCTTGAATCTCTGGAAAACGTTCCTTCAAAATTGCAACAGCGTCAAGAGTTTCATCAACACTCAAAGTTGTTTGTGATAACCATACGAGTTTCTTTCCAGGAGTTGGAATAACGTTTCTGGCACCATCGATTCCATCTATGACTCGAACTTGCCCAACTGCTTCACCGGCAGTGCCTTCGACTTCTTCATGACCATGATGACCAATCAATAAAATTTCAGCATCTTCGGTTGCAAATCGTTTTACTTCATTATGAACTTTTGTCACTAGTGGACAAGTGGCATCAATTGTTTTTAGATTACGAGCTGCTGCCTCTTCGTGAACAATGGGTGCTACACCGTGAGCAGAAAAAACTACAGTTTTACCCTCTGGAACTTCATCAGTCTCATCGACAAAGATTGCTCCGCGAGCTTCAAGGGTTGCAACCACATGTTTATTGTGAACAATCTGCTTTCGGACATAGACCGGGGCGCCATAGAGAGCGAGTGCTTTTTCAACGGTGATAACGGCGCGGTCGACACCTGCGCAATATCCGCGGGGCGCAGCAAGGAGAACTCTCTTAGCCATAGGGCGAGTCTATTAGGCTCATCTCATGTTCGAAACTTCAAGTGAATCCCCCGCACCTGTGCGCGTGGTCACTGAGGCGATCAAAGAATATGTAGATCGCTTAGGGCCAATCTGGGTTGAGGGTGAAATTTCTGAACTCAACGAACGCAGTGGAACTATGGCATTTATCCGTCTTCGCGATACCAGTGTCGATATGTCTTTATCTGTTATGTGTCATAAATCTGTCATTGCTTCGGTGCAACCGCTTCCACAAAATGCACGCGTAGTGCTCCTTGCAAAAGCATCCTGGTACACAAAAAATGGATCACTTACATTATCTGCTCGTGAAATTCGCCAAGTTGGTGTTGGTGAATTACTTGCTCGATTAGAACATCTCAAAAGCGTTCTCGCTGCTGAAGGATTATTTGATAGCGATCGAAAAGTTGGGCTCCCACTTCTGCCCCGAAAAGTTGGTCTCATTTGTGGTCGTAATACAGATGCCATGAAAGATGTTGTAGAAAATGGCAAGCGACGCTGGCCCATGGTGGAATTTGAAATTCGTGAAGTAACAGTGCAAGGAGCGGCTGCAGTTTCAGAAGTTTCACAGGCGCTGCGCGAACTAGAAGCAGATGAAGAGGTTGATGTCATCATCATTACTCGCGGAGGTGGTTCATTTGAAGATCTACTTCCATTTAGCGATGAAGGACTCGTTCGTCTGGCTGCCTCTTGTCATACTCCTATAGTCAGCGCAATTGGTCATGAGAAAGATGCACCATTGCTTGACCTGGTTGCAGATTTCCGAGCATCAACACCAACAGATGCTGCAAAGCATGTTGTGCCAGATTTAGCCGAAGAATTAGCACTTATTGAGCAGTTACGTAATAGAACACGTCGTCGCATCGTGACCATGGTTGAACTAGAGAGCACTCGAATTAAGAATCTACACGATCGTCCCGTCATGAAAGATCCTTCACTTCTTATCACTTCTCGGGCCGAAATTATTGGCGCATTGCGCGATCGTGCAGGGCGCAGTTTTAAAGAGAGTTTGAAGTTAGCGAAAGAAGAACTCAAGCAGATTCGTGCACGAGTTCGTTCCCTTTCACCGCAAGCAACTTTGGACCGTGGATATTCAGTTGTGCAATTAGCCTCCGGTGAAATTGCGCGCGATCCTAAGAAAATCAAAGCCGGTGACCTATTACGGCTACGTTTA
The DNA here is from genome assembly GCA_947451045.1 of Actinomycetota bacterium. Taxonomy (GTDB): domain Bacteria; phylum Actinomycetota; class Actinomycetes; order Nanopelagicales; family Nanopelagicaceae; genus Planktophila. The sequence continues at coordinate 21,293 of CANFXM010000012.1, forward strand.
GCAATGGGTGAGACTGAAGCCACAGCAATTGGGAAGCAGTAAGGGAGTAGATTTATCACATGAGCGCTGAAAAGAAATTGTCGTACGAGGCAGCCCGAGATGAATTAGCTGAGGTTGTCGAAGCTCTCGAATCTGGAAGTGAGACTCTGGAAGAGTCGCTCAAGTTGTGGGAGCGCGGCGAAGAATTAGCAAAAATCTGCCAGGAATGGCTCGATGGTGCTCGCAAAAAACTTGATGCAGTGAAACCAGCAAAGTAGATCTTTAAATGTCACCAACTTTTTCATATTCAGATTTATTGCCGATTGGTGCAGATAAAACTCAATATAGAAAAATAGGTAGCCAAGGCGTAAGCACTATAAAACATGGTGATAAAGAATTCTTACAGGTTGAACCCATCGCACTTGAAATACTTACCGAAACTGCAATTCACGATATTTCGCACTATTTACGCCCAGATCACTTACAACAGCTCGCAAATATCATCAGTGATCCTGAAGCATCACCGAATGATCGTTTCGTAGCCATTGATTTACTCAAAAATGCAAATATTTCTGCTGGCGGTGTTTTGCCCATGTGCCAGGACACAGGCACCGCAATCGTTATGGGTAAAAAAGGTCAATATGTGTTGACCACAGGAAAAGATGAGATTGCAATCTCACAAGGAATTTATGATGCTTATACAAAGCTCAATCTGCGCTATTCACAAATGGCACCAATTACTACCTGGGAAGAAAAAAACACAGGAAATAATTTGCCAGCCCAAGTAGAAATTTATGCTGATTCCGATCACACTGATGAGTACAACTTTCTTTTCATTGCAAAGGGTGGCGGTAGTGCTAACAAATCTTTCCTTTATCAAGAGACTAAGGCAGTACTGAACCCAACATCTCTCATGAAATGGCTTGATGAAAAGTTGCGCTCTATTGGAACAGCGGCTTGCCCTCCCTATCACTTAGCAATTGTCATCGGCGGAACAAGTGCTGAGCACACTGTAAAAACTGCAAAACTCGCATCGACTAAATATTTGGATTCTCTGCCAACATCAGGAGATGCTGCAACTGGTCATGGTTTCCGCGATATTGAATTAGAAGAGCAGGTTTTAGAACTTACTCGCACCCTTGGAATCGGCGCACAATTTGGTGGTAAATATTTCTGCCACGATGTGCGCGTTGTTCGCCTTCCACGCCATGGTGCATCACTGCCTATCGCAATTGCCGTCTCCTGTTCAGCTGATCGCCAAGCTAAAGGAAAGATCACCAAAGAGGGCATTTTTATTGAGGAATTAGAGCGCGACCCAGCGCACTTCTTACCCGATACAACTGAGCAACATTTGGGTGAGAATACTGACGTTGTTGCAATCGACCTCAATAAACCTATGGCACAAATTCGGGCAGAGCTTTCAAAGTATCCAATCAAAACTCGTCTTTCATTGACGGGGACAATTGTTGTTGCTCGAGATCTAGCACATGCTCGTATCAAAGAGATGCTCGATGCTGGAAAACCAATGCCTGAATATCTGAAGAAATATGCTGTTTATTACGCAGGTCCGGCTAAGACTCCTGTTGGTTATGCATCAGGTTCTTTTGGTCCAACAACTGCTGGCCGGATGGATTCCTATGTGGAGCAATTCCAAAATGCTGGCGGTTCATTTGTAATGCTCGCAAAAGGGAACCGATCCAAAGCCGTCACTGATGCTTGCAAAACTCATGGCGGTTATCATTTAGGATCAATCGGTGGGCCTGCAGCGCGCCTTGCCCAAGATTGCATCAAGAAAGTTGAAGTACTCGATTTTGAAGATTTAGGAATGGAAGCAATCTGGAAAATAGATGTTGTGGATTTTCCTGCTTTTATAGTTGTCGATGATAAAGGAAATGATTTCTTTGCAGAAACTAGCAAACCGATGAGTATCGGATCTCGACCAGCCTAAATTTTAGTAAGAATGTCTGCGCTGCCACTGTGCCCATGCTTTGCATGGAGTGTCATAGCGAATATCGATGTAGCGAATTCCCCAACGAATTTGGGTAACAGGATTTGTGCGCCAGTCAGTTGAGATAACTTCCATCTTGTCGGCCGGAAACGCTTGCGCGATTCCGTGGGCACCCGATCGATAGTTGTGAGCCTTGTAATTCCAATGGCTCTCTCTCGTCCAAAGTTTATTGAGACATGTGAACTGTGTTGTTCCCATGCCATATTCGTTGAGCAGGATTGTCTTAGCCACAATTTTTGCGCCGGTTTGAGTGCGGGCTAATTCGACCTGAGAGCTCTGCGTCGAAACCAGAGCGAGCTCGCCAGAGAAAAGTGTGCTCTTTGTAGCCGAAAGATTGAAACCGCTAGGTGCCGGATCCCCGGCTGTTGCGGGAGCCGTAGTTGCCTCATCTTGTAGGTCTGGAAGTGCAAGGTGGGTGGTCATCGGAAATTCAAGGCCATAGGCACTTGGCTGGGCGGTGGCAAGAAAGAGCATCGCAGCAATGACTAGCCATGGCGCGATAAATTTATTCTTGCGCACGAGTTCAAACTTCTTCATTGCCCTACTCCTTCCTTCTCACCTGTAATAAATCCTCAAAGAGTCTTGACCCTTTTCCTGATGGAAAGAGGGCACATGGCTCTTGGGAAGGTCTTTAGAGTGGCAAAGTGGGGGCGCACCAGCAAATCTAAATAGGCGCGAGTCACATTTTTTATAGATTCTCAGGAAGTGTGGATAGGTAAAAGTGCAGGTCAGTCACTAAAAAAGAGGAAATGTCCGATTTGTCGCTGTGACATTTCTCTTGGGACTAAACGGGGCCTGGCCCCTCCAGCATTTCGGTAACGAGGGCGGCTATGGCAGAGCGCTCGCTGCGGGTCAAGGTGATGTGGGCAAAGAGTGGATGACCTTTGAGGGTTTCAACGACAGCCACGACTCCATCATGGCGACCCACCCGCAAGTTATCGCGTTGGGCAACATCGTGGGTCAAAACCACTCGGGAGCCCTGGCCAATTCTGGACAGGACAGTAAGTAAAACTCCCCGTTCCAAGGATTGGGCCTCATCCACAATGACATAAGAATCGTGAAGAGAACGGCCACGGATATGGGTCAGAGGCAAAACTTCGATAAGTCCGCGATCAATGATTTCATCGATGACGGGCTGACTCACGAGTGCACCCAAAGTGTCAAAGACAGCTTGGGCCCAGGGCGACATTTTTTCGCCTTCACTGCCAGGTAGATAACCAAGCTCTTGGCCACCGACTGGATAGAGCGGACGGAAGATAACAACTTTTTTATGAAGGCGCTTTTCCATCACTGCTTCTAATCCGGCGCAGAGAGCGAGCGCACTTTTTCCGGTTCCGGCCCGGCCGCCGAGAGAAACAATTCCAATCTCATTATCGAGTAATAGGTCAAGGGCAATGCGTTGCTCCGCACTTCGCCCATGAAGTCCAAAAGCACTGCGATCACCTCGCACTAATTGCAATTGTTTATCTGCGGTGACTCTGGCTAATGCGCTACCTCGTTCTGAATGAAGGACGACTCCTGTATGCACGGGCTGTTCATGTGCGCATTCATGATCAGCGCGATCTGATGAATACAAGTCATCAATAGTTGCCGACCCAACGCTGACTTCGACGATGCCTGTCCAACCGCTATTAGAGACAAGTTCAGCTAAATATTCTTGGGCTTCAACTCCAACTGATGATGCCTTCACGCGAAGTGGCAAATCTTTTGTTACAAGAACGACATCTTTTCCATCTGACATAAGATTTTTTGCAATGGCCAATATTCGCGAATCGTTAGTGCCATCGCGCAAAAAGCCATGGGGCAAAGTGCTCAAGTCCGTGTGATTGAGCTCGACTGAAAGAGTTCCACCTTCATCAGTCACAGTAAGAGGTTGATCAAGTCGGCCGTGAGTAATTCGCAAATCATCGAGTGCGCGAAGGGCGGCGCGGGCAAAATAACCAAGTTCTGGATGATCGCGTTTGGTCTCTAATTCACCAATAACAGCGATGGGAATAATTACTTCGTGCTCTGCAAATTTATGAAGGGCGCCGGGATCCGCGAGCAGAACGCTCGTATCGAGAACAAAAGTCTTTTTACCTGAGTGAGCGTGAGAAGCCAAAGGCCTAATCTCTCATTCCTCGACTATCTATTCTCAGATAGCGAATGTAATTGTTCTCGTCGGAAAGTGCTTCTGATAGGAAAAAGGTAGAACTAGTAAGGCTTACCCCCAACACGACACGCAGATTCTAAAAAGAAATTCTAAGTTAATTCTTTATGCGCCGAGTCGGCGTTGTCTCAACGAATATGCACGAAGTGCTCTCAAAAAATCAACTCGTCTAAAGTCTGGCCAATAGGCTTCGCAGAAATAAAACTCCGATAAAGCGCTTTGCCACAACAAGAATCCGCCTAGCCGCTGTTCCCCCGATGTGCGGATCAGGAGTTCGGGATCGGGTTGTCCGGCTGTGTAGAGAAATTTTGAAATCTCCTCCGCTGAGAGTTTCTCTTGTGCTTGGCTAATTGAATGCCCATGTGATTCTTCATCAGCTAAATAACTCTTGACTGCATCGACAATTTCTCGGCGACCCCCATAACCAATCGCAACATTGACTTCTACGCCATCTGTGCGAATAGGTTTGAGATTTTGAAGTTTGGTAGCCAGCCATTCAGGTAATAAATCCAGTGCCCCTACCGCTTTGATATTCCAGCGACCAGTGGCCGCTAACTCATCAACTGTCTGCCCAATGATCGCAAGCAATGCTTCGAGCTCATCGGGGCTTCGCTTGAAATTATCCGTTGATAGAAGCCACAAAGTCACTACTCGAACGTCAGCCTCTTCGCACCATCCCAAAAATTCAATAATCTTGTTAGCACCAGCTTTGTGCCCACGAGCGCTATTTCGAATTCCAACATCACTTGGATCATCTTCATTACGATTTACCTTCGCCCAGCGGCGATTTCCATCCAGAATTACACCAACATGATGGGGTGTTTTCGAAAAATCAAGATCGCGAACTATCCGCCATTCATAGAATGGATAGAGGAGTGATTTTATAAATTTACGAATAGCTACGGACAACGCGGCGCTCCGCAGCAATTGATGCCACTGGCAATGTTCCAGCCAAAATCAAACCAAGCATCTTCATCAATGACCATTTAGCTTTCATCGCAAATTGAATAGCTGTTAGGACATAGACCGGATAAAGATATCCATGAACCATGGGAATCCAAATAATGTGTGAGAGCGCACTTGAGGCTACCCACCCTAATTTCACTGGCATATATACAAACCAGAGAAGTAGCGACATAACACCCGAGACAATCGCCATTACGCGAAAACGTAGAATTTCGTTCTTCATGCTCTAACTCTACGTTGATATAGCGGAAGGTAAAGCACCACCGCAGCCATCAACCACCAAATAAAAACGTAAGAAAGATGTTGCCAATAAAAACCCGGGATATGGGGGTTGGTGGCCGCCGAATAGATAACTCGATCTCGCTCTAAGAGACCAGTCCTCGTTCTCTCCTTGGATGCGTTGATGAATCCGTCATAAAGATTGAGGTTAGTCGTTGAAACTAATACCGAACTATCCAGTCGTGAAATAACACCGGGGGCGTTGAAGCCATGATCATCGTTTTGGTGAGGAGTAAGAATTCCGACAACTGTTATTTTCGTTGACATAGCAATTTCGGGATTCTTGAGTCGATCTGACCAAAGACCCCGAAGCACCAGAATTCCATCGGTTGGATTTACTTGTAGCAGTGCGCCTTCCCAATCTGAAATCTTGCCAGTGGAATCTTTTTGATTGGGAACTTTATAGTTCGCAACATAATTTCCAGTTACAGTCACGTTGGTATTTATTCCTTTGATACCTAGTGATTGAAGTGGTGAGGCAACACTATTGAGTGCAACAGGTGCTGAGATTTCTTTGTGCACTTTCATAGAACTCTTCAATACTTTTGCTCGATCCAATTGCCAGAGACCTAAACTAATAAAAACTAGGGCAACAAGTAATACGGCAATTGCTTGTGCGAAAACGCGCAGAAATCGATTAGTCTTGTGATTCATTGTTGCGCTCAGACATTCGCATATAGCGCTTATAAAAACTGCGAAGAAGAAATACGACTGCGATAATCAAAATCGCGACAGTAAGTGAGCCAGCCGAGCCCATATCAATATTCTTTTGCATGACATAATCATGCCATGCAATCTGAGGTTCCATTCTCTTACGAAGAAAGATATGGCCTGCGCCCTAAGAATAAATGGCAGCTCCCTGCAATCGTTATTGCATTAGTAGGAATTTCTTGGTTGACCTGGGCAGGATTGCATCATGCCAATCCGCCATATCGCAGCACTCTTATCTCTTTTTCCGTAGTGAATGAAAAAGAAATATCAATCAGATATTCCATTGAACGCAGATCGCTAACGAGTATATTTACTTGCACGCTAGTGGCGCGAGATATAGACAAAAATGTGGTGGGGCAAATAGATCAAGTAATTAGCGCTGGAGATAAGATTTCCGAGCGCACTACGCTCATTCCCACGCGTGGTCAAGCAGTCAATGCAGATGTAGTGCGATGCCGACAAGGTTCCTAAACTCAGGTACCTTTATCCCTTATGAGTTCACAGACATGGCTAACCCAAGAAGCTGCCGATCGTCTTCGCAGCGAACTTGATTATTTAAAAAATGATGCAAGGGTTGATGTCGTGCGCAAAATTGAAGCAGCACGCGCTGAAGGCGATTTGAAAGAAAATGGTGGTTATCACGCCGCTCGTGAAGAGCAAGGAAAAATTGAAGCGCGAATTAAGCAATTAATTCATATGTTGGATAACGCCCACATTGGAACCCCTCCAGTAAGTGCCGATGGTCTTGTAGGTGCAGGAATGATTGTCACCGCAGATGTTGCAGGAAGCGAAGAGAAGTTCTTGCTGGGTTCACGTGAAATAGCAAGTGGTGACCTCGATGTTTACAGTGAAAAATCACCTTTAGGTGCTGCTGTCATGGGAGCAAAGATTGGGGATACTGTAGTTTTCAAAGCCCCCAGCGGAAAAGAAATTACTGTTCTCATCAAATCAGTGGAAAATTTCTAAACATTTTATTTGCTTGAATTTATATATTTTCGCACGCTCAATGGAATAAAAATCACCATAATGACAACCATATAAATCAGTGACATCACCAATGGATGAGTACTTGGGAATGAACCTGCAGTTACTCCAAATTGATTTTTGACTCCAAAGAGTTCTCTGCAAGCAGCCACCATTGTTGATACCGGATTCCACTCTGCAACATATTGCAAAGCTCTAGGCATTCCTGTCGTTGGTGCAAAAGCATTTGAAAGAAATGTCATTGGAAAAGTAATCATAAAACTCATATTTTGAACCACCCGAGCATCGCGGGCTGAAAGCCCCGCAAATATTCCAGTCCAGGACAGTGCGTATCCAAAGAGAAGTAAGAAAAGGAATGCCAGTAATACTTTTGGTAATCCTGATGTTGGTCGCCAACCAACGACGTAGCCAGCGGTGCCCATGACAGCGAGTACAACTATGTTGAGAAGTGAATCTCCCAGTGTGCGTCCAACAACTAATGCCGATCGTGAAATAGGAAGTGATCTAAATCGGTCAATTAATCCTTTGCCCATATCTTCGGCCAGCCCCGACGCTGTCGCTGCCAAAGTAAAAGCAACGGTTTGAACGAAGATTCCGGGCATTAAGAGCTGAACATATCCCCCTGGTTGGCCAGTTGAAATAGAGCCACCGAATACATATCTAAAGAGCAACACAAACATCACAGGTTGGATAGTTGAAAACAAAAGCACTTCAGGTACTCGGGCTAATTGCAGTAGTTGACGCTTGGTAATGACGAGGGCATCAGATATTGCATTCTTCATGATTGTTCACCTTCCTCGGCAACATGGCCTGTCAGCGACATAAATACATCATCGAGTGAAGGACGCTTGAGTCCAACATCGAGTGGGTGAATTCCTGAGGCATCGAGTTCTCTGAGAACCTCAATGAGAGCGCTTACACCTGTTGATACCGGCGCACTTACTTGCCGTAGTGCGTCATCGAGTGAGGCTTTGTTACCACTTACTTTGGAAACAATTTCCATCGTTGCCTGGATCTGTTGTGATTCAACAACAACTTCTAAACGTTCTCCACCAACTTGCTTCTTGAGTACATCGGAAGTTCCGCGAGCAATAACTTTTCCGTGATCGATAACTGCAATTTCATCGGCAAGCTGATCTGCTTCTTCCAGATATTGAGTTGTTAGTAAAAGCGTCACTCCATCTTTTACTAACTCTTCAATGACTCCCCACATCTCTTGCCGACCGCGCGGATCCAAACCTGTCGTTGGTTCATCTAAGAAAAGGACTTTTGGCTTCACAATCAGTGATGCGGCAAGATCTAAACGGCGGCGCATTCCGCCTGAATAAGTTTTGATTGGGCGGCGCGCACTATCGGTGAGTGAAAATCTTTCAAGCAATTCATTGGCGCGATTGATCGATGCTTGCTTTCCTAAATGATAGAGACGACCAAACATCACCAAGTTATCCCAGCCAGTGAGGGTTTCATCAACAGCTGCATATTGACCCGAGAGGCCAATAATTTCGCGAACTTTCTCAGGATTCCTTATGACATCAATTCCACCAACGGATGCCTGTCCACTATCTGGATTCAAAAGAGTTGCAAGAATTCGTACAGTCGTTGTCTTTCCCGCGCCATTAGGGCCTAAAACACTCAGAACAGTGCCTTCTTCGACATCGAGGGATAAATCATCCAAGGCTCTGACCTCGCCATTGCGATAGGTCTTGACCAGATGCTGGGCGATAACTGATTTCACAGAGTAAACTTACAGCCATCGCATTATCTCGGCGAAATTTATCGAGAACCAATATTTGAAAGGCACCCATGTCAAAAGACGCGCCCGTAAAGGAACACACACACCGCGAAATCATGATCATCCTCAGTGGACTCATGACCGGTATGTTGCTTGCCGCCCTTGATCAAACAATCGTCTCAACAGCCCTCAAGAGCATCGTGGAAGATTTTAATGGTCTCAACCATTACACCTGGGTAGTAACCGCTTACCTTCTAACCTCGACAGCGTCTACTCCGCTGTACGGAAAAATTTCAGATATTTATGGGCGCCGGATTGTTTTCCAATTCGCAATTGTTACCTTCTTGTTAGGTTCATTCTTAGCCGGTGCTTCGCAAAACATGACACAGCTCATCGCTACCCGCGCGCTTCAAGGTCTTGGTGCAGGTGGATTGATGGCACTTACATTCGTCATCATTGGTGACATTGTTCCTCCTCGCGAACGCGGACGTTATCAAGGGTATTTCGGCGCAGTATGGGGACTTTCCTCAGTTGCAGGACCGCTACTCGGTGGTTTCTTCTCAGATCACAAGACAATCTTTGGCGTAACAGGATGGCGTTGGATTTTCTACATCAACTTGCCATTCGGAATTGCAGCACTGGCAATTACTTCAGCTGTGCTTCATATTCCTAAAGTAAAGCGCGAACACAGCATCGACTATCTAGGCGCTCTACTTATGGTCTTTGGTGTTTCATCAATTTTGCTCTCTGTTTCAATTTATGGACCTCAGTACGGTTGGTCAGATAGCCGAACAATTATGTATCTCCTTGTTGGCATCGCACTTACTGTTGCATTCTTGTTCTGGGAGAGAAAAGCCAAAGAACCAATTCTTCCACTCTCACTTTTCAAGAATCATACGTTCTCACTAACATCACTTCTGGGCGCAGTAATTGGCGCAGGTATGTTTGGTGCAATCGTTATGTTGCCTCTGTATCTACAGGTAGTAAAAGGTAACTCTGCAACACAAGCTGGATTGAAACTGATTCCATTGATGCTTGGCATTGTTTCAACCTCAATATTTAGCGGTAAGCAGATTACAAAGCATGGTCACTACAAAAAGTATCCGATTATGGGTACCGCTCTAATGACTCTTGGAATTCTGGCAATGACTCGTTTGAGCATCGCGACTCCATATTGGTTGCTATCAATATTTGCAATCATGGTCGGCGCAGGTCTTGGACTCTCGATGCAGACCATCGTTATTGCGCTTCAAAATGCAGTTGAATTCAAGGATATGGGTGTTGCTACAAGTAGTAATACTTTCTTCCGCTCTCTCGGTAGCGTTTTTGGTACTGCAATCTTTGGATCAATTCTGACCAATCGTGTTACGCATTATCTACAAAGCGGATTCACAAATCTGGCTGCACAGAATCCTGATGCAGTCAAAGGTTTTGATCCTGCAAAACTACAAGGTCTAAGCAATAACACTGCAGTCTTGAAGACCTTGCCACCAGCTGTCCAGCACACAGCACTTGAAGCTTTCGTGAATTCATTTCACGTTGTTTTCTACGCAGCAGCACCCGTCACCGCTCTTGGTTTTATTCTCGCCTTGATGTTGCGTGAAGCACCACTTCGTACAAATAAGGACTATGCAGCGGCTCGCGAGGAAGCAGCTGGTGAGGCTCTTGGTTGATTCGAACTAAGTTCGTTTCACCGTTTGCCCAATTTGCACGTGAAGTAAAGATATTAATCTTTGCATCATTTTTCGTGGCTTTAGGTTTTGGGATTGTTCTACCTGCAATTCCAGTCTTCGCGCGTTCCTTTGGTGTCAACAATGCAGCAGTGGGATTAATTGTCTCTGCCTTCGCTGTTGCACGATTTTGTTCAGGGCTAATCTCTGGAAAATTAGTAGACCTCTTTGGTGAGCGAGCAGTATTTTCCAGCGGCGTAGCAATGGTTTCCCTCTTTACTCTCCTTGCTGGTTTAGCGACTAGTTATCACCAGCTACTTATTTTTCGCTCAGCTGGCGGCCTTGGATCATCAATGTTCTCAGTCGCCGCTGGTTCTGTAATTATGAGATCAGTTGAAGATGAACACAGAGGTAGAGCGCAATCACTCTATAACGGTGCATTTTTGATCGGAGGAATTACCGGTCCTGCAATCGGAGGATTACTGACTCTGATTTCTTTGCGTGCTCCATTTTTTGCTTATTCATTTGCACTTGCAATATCGGGACTCGTTGCCTTTTTCTTTCTCAAAGGCGCCAACCTTGGCAAAAGAATCAAAACATCTACGACCATTGCGCATACAACTATTCGAGAAGCACTTCATCTTCGTCCTTATCGCTATGCACTCATCATGTCTTTTCTCATCACCTGGGTGCTCTTTGGACTTCGCTCAACTGTATTGCCAATCTTTGTAACTGAAAGTTTGCACTCCACTGCAGCAGTAGTTGGCTACGGCTTCACGCTTTCTGCGATATTCCAAGGAATGCTCTTGCTGAGAGCTGGCAAGATTTCTGATACTCGCGGCCGACGCTTTGCTGCAATTATTGGGTGCCTCGTCGTCGTTATAGGTGTTGCCGTTATGGTCTTCACAATTCATCCGTGGATGTACCTGCTCTCGATGTCGATTCTCGGAATCGGTGGTGCCTATCTATCAACCGTTCCCGCAACTGTTGTAGGCGATGTTATTGAAGGAAAAGGGGGGCAAGTAATTGCGCTTTCGCAAATGGCAGGTGATGCCGGGATGATGGTTGGCCCTGTAACAGTTGGCGCGATTGCTGATGCATTTTCGTATCGAACTGCATTTGCGAGCACCGGACTTATATTTCTTATTGCAGTAGTGCTTGCATTTAGATTGCCCGAAACAAGGGCCGCTTATTTACCTCAATAAAAAAACCCGCCCCAGCCAGTGGCTAGGACGGGTTCTTTGGTCTGAATTATCTATCGTTGCGAAGAATCGAAAGCAGACGAAGGACTTCAAGGTATAGCCACACGATTGTGACCATAAGGCCAAATGCAGCTCTCCATGATTCTTGTTCTGGTGCGCCAGCAGCAATTCCTTTTTCAATTTGATCGAAATCTAGAACCAAGAAAAACGAAGCGAGTGCCACACCTGCAAGGCCAATCAAAATCCCTGTGCTTCCACCAGGGAAACCAGTAAATATTGTGATCAGACCTAGCATCAGGTAACCAATCATTGCGCCCAGCATGATGCGAGTGAACTTAGGTGTTACACTAATCTTTCCACTGCGATACGCAAAGAGCATTCCTGCAAACGCACATAGCGTTGCAATAACTGCTTGGCTAACAATGCCTGGATAAGCACTGTTATAAACATGACTCAAAGTTCCCAGTGCAACACCTTCAAATGCTGCATAGCTAATAATCAATGCTGGGCGAACTGTTTTGCTAAATGAGTTAACCATGGCAAGAACAAATCCACCAAGGAGCCCAATCATAAGTGCGCCGCTACCCAAATTAAGCGACCATGCACCAGCACCTGTTACGACAAGTACTGCAAATAAAATTGCTGTGCGAGTAACTACATCATCAATTGTCATACGACCTGTGCGCAGTGAAGATGCAGCAGGTGCGTTATATAGATCTTCTAATTGAACCGCCTCGGTTTGAGTGGTTGATGTAGGGCTTGGATCAAAAGCGGCATATCCGCGCTTGTTGTTACCGAAAGCGCGTCCTAGAACCGGGTTCGAACTTTGCATTTCTCTCCTTTTATATTTCCGCTAGCACTTCTAGCGTTGTAAGCAATAACAATAATACGGCTAGGAATCTTCCCGCGCTTGGCCTATCGGCCCAGAATTGCCATTGCGGCATTGTGACCGCCAATACCGCTCACGCCACCTCCCCGAAGGGCGCCTGCGCCACAGATGAAGATCTTCTCATCCGCGGTTTCGACTCCCCAACGGTTGCGTGAGTCGACCTGGTCATCGTCGCTAAAGGGGAAATGTAAATCCGTGTGAAAAATATTTCCTCCAGGAAGCGCAACATCTTTCTCTAAATCTAGCGGTGATTTTACTTCGATACAGAGTTCTCCATTGATATCAGCTGCCAAACAATCCTCTATCGGATCTAGCAAATATTCATTCAGTTGCTTCAAGATTCGACGCAACATCTCTGCCTTTACGCCGTCGTTATCTTTTTCAAATAAATCTGCAGGGGTATGGAGTGCAAAAAGGGTCAAAGTTTGGTAGCCCTGCTTTATAAGTGAATCCCCCATAATGCTCGAATCAGTCAGTGTGTGGCAATACATCTCTGCTGGAATAACAGTTGGAATCTTTCCAGCCGCGGCCTCTTGATATGCGCTTTCAAGTTGAGAATAGCTTTCGTTAATATGAAATGTTCCAGCAAAAGCTGATATTGGATCTGCACCACTTTTGAGTCTTGGTAATTTTTTTAGCAACATGTTTATTTTGAGCTGCGAACCTTTAACATATGCAGGTGGGGTTGCACCAAGAATCTTCGCGAGAACTTGTGGGGCACAGTTGGCTGCAATGAATTCCGAATGAAATACCTCTCCACTCGCTAGCTGCGTGGATTTTTCAGCACCATCATGGCCGACATTTACAACTTTAGAATCAGTTCTAATTTCAACGCCTAATTCTGTAGCTCGCGTAGTCAGTTTCTTTACAAATGCTCCCATGCCTCCTACGGGAACTTTCCATTCACCCGTTCCATTTCCAATAAGGTGATAGAGAAAACAAACGTTAGCCATCTTGTTACTAGCAGGGGTAAATGTTCCAATCAAGCCATCAGTGAGAACTACACCTTGTACCAAGTCATCTGCAAAAGTACTTTCAATTACTTCATTCAAAGGTCTTTCAATAATTGCATCCCAGATATTTGATAAACC
>CANFXM010000013.1 GCA_947451045.1 Actinomycetota bacterium
AGGGCCTGTCCAAATAATTTTTGTTTGCCTGTCAAACCTAAAGATTTTTGCCGGGAGATTTTTAGCCAATCATCAATAAATCCAAGTGCCCCTAAGAAAAACACGAGCCCAAAAACAAGCAGTGCAGAAATTGTCATGCTGTGTCCAGTCACAACATGCGCTACGACGTATCCCACGACAGCTGCAAAAATAATTACAAGGCCACCCATGGTTGGAGTGCCTCTTTTGGTGTGATGACTACTTGGGCCATCATCACGAATAATTTGACCATAGCCACGACGCGCTAAAAGTCGAATAAGTAAAGGAGTTCCAAAGAGTGAAAAAATTAACGCGATTGCACCACTGATCAGAATTTGTTTCATAGCTCAATCTCAATTCTTTGATTCCACAAGTTTTCAATACCTTCAGATAAAATTTCGAATCCTTCTGCGCGAGAAGCTTTGACGAGTGCAACATCTCCGAGATTCATATTGGAAGAAAATGCAATTGCATCTTCAATTGAACTCATGACATGGACTGCCATCTCGCCACCTTCGTACTTCTCCGGAAGATAGTCAGGTGCATTGACAAGCACGCAGTGATCAATTCCTATCTCTTGAGCAAGGGTGCCAATAGCTCGATGCTCGAGCGCTGATGACTCGCCGAGTTCATGCATTTTTCCTAAAAACGCCCACGATTCTCCCCCACGCTCTTGCGCAAATAATGCAAGAGAACGCAAAGCTGCCTGCATTGAATCCGGGTTTGCGTTATATGAATCATTGATTAGTAGCAACCCCTTGAGCTCACGTAATTCCATACGCCATTTACTTGACTGACTTGCAGTTGAGAGAGAGCCTGCGATGAGTTCAATAGAAAAACCAAGTGCTGTTCCTGCAGCCGCTGCCGCAAGAGCATTTGCAATGTGATGGGCTCCGACAAGGCGCAGGCCAACTGCGTCTCGTCCTTCTGGAGTCACTATATCAAAATGCGCGCGACCTTCTCTTATTTCAACATCTGCTGCCCGAATCTCATCACGTGTATTGATGCCAAAAGTCAATATTTTCCCTGAATGTAGTGAGGCCATTGCAGTTGTAAAGGAATCATATGTACCTAGTATTGCGATTCCATTTTTTCCTAATGAAGAAATCAGTTCAGACTTAGTTTGTGCTATGGCCTCTTGCGAACCAAATTCTCCAACATGGGCTTTTCCAACTCCTAATACAATTCCGATATTAGGGGAAACAATTTCACATAGTCGAGCAATATCTCCACGATGCCTGGCTCCCATTTCGATTATGCAATATTTTGTGGAGTAATCGCATTGCAAAAGCGTCAACGGAACACCGAGCTCGTTATTGTACGAAGAGTAAGGAGCTACGGTATTTCCGACTGTTGTACAAATTGCACGTAATAGATCTTTCGTACTGGTCTTTCCTTGTGAACCGGTTATTCCAATAACGTACATATCTTGTAACTGAGATCGGACATATTTTGCTAATTGAGAAAGCGCAATAAGAACATCACTGACAACAATACAATTCCCTTCAACTACCCGAGTACTCAAAGTAAGAACTGCACCATTTGAAATGGCATTTTTCACATAATCATGACCATCTTGATTTTCACCAAGGAGTGCTAGAAATAGAGAGCCATCAACTGCCTCACGAGAATCAAAAACTGCAGGAGCGCTCACCACGACATCTGCACTGCCGTGTAACTCACCCAATACGATTTGAGATATTTGATGAGCGCTAATTTCTATCATTTTTTTTCTTCAATCGCTTTTGCTAATTCGATTCGGTCATCAAAGGAATGAACTTCTCCTAAAATATCTTGGCCAGTTTCATGGCCTTTTCCAAGAATTATTACGAGATCACCTTCTTGTGCATAATTGACGGCGCTCTGTATCGCTTCGTGGCGATCGATAATGATATTTTTTTCATCTAGATTTTTTATTTCTTGAGTCATGTCCTGCAAAATTGATTCAGCTTTTTCAGAACGTGGATTATCACTTGTAAAGATTGCGATATCTGAGCCTTGTTTCAGTGCCAAGCCCATAGCTGCACGTTTACTTCGATCCCTATCTCCGCCACAACCTAGAACTCCTATAACTCTGCCTTTACTCAATTCTCGTGCTGTTTCTAACACTCGTGCAACTGCATCAGGTGAATGTGCGTAATCAACAAAGGCTGCAAATTTTTGACCAACCGCAATGGATTCCAAACGTCCTGTAGCACCTTGTAGCTTTGCTAAATTGGAAGAAATATCTATCGGATCTATTCCACTTTCTACCGCAATCGCAATTGCCATAAGCAAATTGTCATAGTTATATCCCCCATGTAAATTCACATTGCCCTCAATGAGAATTCCACCCGTACCTCGAATCGAAATTGTCGCCCCAAAATACTCATGTTCAATTCGAGAATAATGCCACTGCGCGCCTTGGTTACTGCGAGAAAGAGTAACAACCGGCAACTCCGTCATCTCTTTGAGCCGTAAACCGTAATCGTCATCAATATTTATAACGGCCAAATCCGCATACTCAAATGTAAAAAGCGAAGCCTTAGCTTGAAAGTAATTTTCAATACTCTTATGGAAGTCAAGGTGGTCCTGGGTCAAATTAGTAAAACCTACGACTGCAAAGTGGCTGCCTCGAATTCGCTCGAGTGCGATGGCGTGGCTTGAAACCTCCATCACTAAATTCCGCATGTGCCGTTCTCGCATCACTGCCGCAAGTGCTTGTAGTTCACTACTTTCTGGAGTTGTTCGCTTGCTTGTGAGAACTTCATTTCCAATTCGCGTTTCAATAGTTCCAATGAGTCCGCTCTCGCGACCCGCCAAAGACATAATTTGATGAAGCAATGTTGTAACAGTAGTTTTGCCATTCGTTCCAGTAATTCCAACACTATAAAGATCGCGCATTGGCTCACTGTGAAACCATGCACTCAATACGCCAGCACTTCTACGTGGATTTTCAGCAACAATCACTGGGACACCCTGCACGAGCTTGGATCCCGCTTCATCTGTCAACACTGCTACGGCGCCGCGAGTAATTGCTTGCGCTGCAAATTTTGCTCCATGTGTTTTCTCTCCAGGTAGTGCAATAAAGAGATCTCCTGGTTCGACATCGTTGCTGGATTGTGTCATTCCTTGAATAGAAATTTTGCTAAGGTCTATTTTCGAAGTTTCAGAATGAGCTGAAATAATCTCGCATACTGCATCGAGAGGCTTAGAAACACTCGACATCGTTCTTAGCATTATGGATTTACCGCAGCTTTCTTGATGCGAGCTTTCAATTCTGCTTCATTGAGAGCGACGGGAACTACTTTTGTACCTGTTGGCGAAACGTGCTCGCTCTTTAGTGCAAATGACATTACTTGTTTGAAAACAGGCCCACCTAAAGCTCCACCCCAGTGCAAGCCTTTTGGATCTTGAATAGTGACGCTAATGACGTAGCGAGGTTTATCTGCAGGCGCAAAGCCAATAAATGATGCTGTGTAACCGCTGTAACAATTACATGCAGAGTTGTATCTCATAGCAGTACCTGTCTTGCCTGCCACTCTGTACCCTGGAATTGCGGCGGCAGGAGCTGTTCCATTGGCAGAGACAACGCTCTCCATCATAATTCGCATCTTTTGCGCAGTTTCTGCACTGACAACTCTTTCGCTAGCACGTGCTGGTGCAGGAGTGAAATGGCCACTTGAATCACTAGTCCCAGCAATAACGGAGGGAGTTACTCGAATTCCATTATTCGCAATCGTTGCAAAAATACTTGTGGCTTGCATAGCGGTTACGGAATAGCCCTGGCCAAATGCAATAGTTGGTGCGGATGTGCCCGACCATTGTGAAACAGGTGCCAGAATTCCCTGCGATTCTCCTGGAAGACCCGATCCTGTATTTACTCCTACGCCGAATTTTTTCAAGTAGTCATATAACTTTTGATTATCTAATTTTTCACCAATTTGAATCGAGCCGGTATTACTCGATTCTGCCAATATTCCCGACACTGTAAGTCTCTCGGTTGCATGTTTTTGGTGATCACGGAATATTTTTGCCGAACGCTTGAGTTGGTATGGGACTGTAAAAACAGTATCTGGTGTGACTACTTTTTCCTCAATCGCAGCAGCCATTGTCATAACTTTGCCCGTGGAGCCAGGTTCATACACATCTTGAACTGAAGGATTGCGCATCAATGTCAGCGAAACACCTTTACGGTTATTAGGGTCAAATGTTGGCGCAGTAGCGTGTGCAATTATTTGGCCAGTCTTTGGATCCATCACAATTACAGTTCCACTTACCGCCCCTGAACTTTTTACTGCATCACTGATTGCTTTAGATGCAACCCACTGAATATCTCGATTTATGCTGAGGCGAATACTTGCGCCAGTTTTAGCGGGGACTATTTCAGACTGCGAGCCAGGAATTTCTGCCGCATACCCGTTTGCATAAGAGTACTTTCCATCAACACCTGTAATTGTAGAATTTTGGCTCTCTTCAAGTCCCGTGGCTCCAATTCCTGCATCATTGACAAATCCAATGAGAGAGGCAAGAAGCGGACCTGATGGATATTCACGAATATAAGAACGCTCTGGAAAAAATCCAACAATTCTATTTGAAATATTCTTTTTACTGAGTTGCAAGTTATACGTATTCATAGCATCACTTAGTAATTTCCAGGTCTCAGGTTTACCATTTCGATAAACCATGCTCCAGCGGTGAGTGCCTGTGATGCTCTTCGCAACATCTGCAGTAGGAATACCGATAATGGGAGCGACAAATTCTGCAACTCTTTGAGGATCAGTAATAAGAGTTTGATCTACCACGATGCTCGTTGCTGCAACGCTACGTGCAAATGCAACGCCGTTTATATCGGTTATTTCTCCTCTAGGAGCTGGCAACGAACGGGTTAGAAACATTTCATTATTAGCGCGTGCCTGATATGTGGCAGCTTGAACTGCTTGGATCTGAACAAGTCTCATTCCAAAGGCGAGCAAAAAAACGAGTGCAGTAATGATAAGCACTCTGATTCTGCCTTTTGCTAATGAAAAATTACCCATTCTTTACAACTCCTTTAGCCGTAGGAATTGCATCTAAGTTTAGAAAAATTGGAGCATCCGATGGGCGCATCCCTAACTTTGTTGCCGCACTTGCTAAAGAAATTGGAGACGAGATCTGATCAATGCTGCGATCTATAGCTTCTCGTTGGTCGCTAATTAATCTGCTCTCAGCTTTCAATTTGCTCAATTCAAAAGCATCCTGGGCAAGAAAAGTATTTATAACAAGTAAGAGCACAAAACCAAAAATGCCTACTGCTGTGATGAAAAGGGCAAAGAATTTTCTGTCAGCTTGTTTGACTTCGGTATTACTTGTAACAATCTTGAGTGCGACCTGATTTGTCTTTTCGGCAATGAGTTCACGCGAACGAGTGACTACAGGTGCGAAGGCGGTAATTGCCATTATGCGGCCACCTTTTCAATTGCGCGCAACCGCACAGATGCTGATCTGGAATTTTCATCAAGTTCAGACTGAGAAGGTGTTTCTCCACCACGAGTGACAAGTGCAAACTTTGCCGCAAATTCAGGGAGCTCAAATGGGAAATTTCTTGGAGTACCCGATGTTGTCGATGCCACAAAGAGTTCCTTGACAATTCGATCTTCTAAAGATTGGAAAGACATAACGACCAATCTGGCGCCCACGCTAAGAAGATTGAGTGCAATAGGTAGAGCCCGTGTGATGGTGCCAAGTTCGTCGTTAGTTTCTATACGAAGAGCTTGAAAAGTTCTTTTCGCTGGATTGCCACCAGTACGACGCGTTGCAGCAGGAATACTCTCTTTTACTAAAGCAGCTAGCTCAGTAGTTGAATTCAATGGGTTTTTTGCGCGTGCTTTTACGATTGATTCAACAATGCGCGTTGCAAACTTTTCTTCACCGTAGGAACGAAGAATTCGTACTAGTTGTCCTGGTTCATAGGTATTCACAATTTCTTGGGCAGTAAGACTTTGTGTCACATCCATACGCATATCAAGGGGGGCTTCATGGGAGTAAGAGAACCCACGATTCGCTTCATCTAATTGCATTGAAGAAACTCCAAGATCAAAGAGTGCTCCCGTAATTTCTGTATAACCAAAGGACTGAACTACTTCGCCTATGCGATCAAATGTGGTGTGTGCTGTTTTCAATCGATCTTTATATATAGATAGCCGTGAAGTTGCAGAATCAATTGCACTTTGATCGCGGTCAATTCCAATAACAGTGAGGTTGGGAAATGCCTTCAGTAGTGCCTCTGTATGACCGCCAAGGCCCAATGTTGCATCAACAATAAGTGGATTCGAACTAGTAAGAATTGCGGGAGCCAGAAGTTCAATGCAACGATCGCGCATTACTGAATAGTGCGCAGTACTACTTGTCATCTTCTCCCCCATTTCATTTCCCGTCTTTCATTTTCTCGTTTACATTTCTTTACTCTCTGCTCTGGTCACCGCCGGCCGACGGATCTATTTTGTATCGACGCCGGGGAAGTGGCGCCGATACTTTCGAAGGGTCGGCGGTGGCCACAACAGAGAGTTGGACCAAACTTTTATTAGAAGAGGCCCGGAAATACCTCCTCAGAAACATCAGCAAAACTCTTTTCACGATCCGCTAAATATTCATTCCATGCAGTTGCGTCCCAAATTTCAACGCGAGTATTTGCACCAATAACAACGCAATCTTTTTCAAGAGCTGCATATGTGCGCAGCCCTTGTGGAATTGTTATGCGACCTTGGCGATCAGGAATTTCATCGTGTGCACCTGCATACATAACACGTTGATAATCACGTGCTGATTTCGCAGTAACTGGCGCTTGTTTTAGCGTTTCTGTAATGACAGAAAATTCATGTGATGGAAAAACGTAGAGACAACGTTCTTGTCCTTTTGTAATAACTAAACCTGCTGCTAAATCTTCGCGAAACTTTGCAGGAAGAATGAGGCGGCCTTTTTCATCCAGACGAGGCTCGTGGGTGCCTAAAAACATGTGGTGCGCCCCCTTCCCCAAAGGATCGCTGAACAGAGCTTTTTCGCTCTATTCCCCCACTTTACTCCACTTTCCTCCTTTTTCAACCACCTTTCGCCACCTTTCTCCCCGCTCCTCCCCACCTCTCCCCACTCATTTTGGGCATAAAAAAAGAGCTCCCGAAGGAGCTCTTCTACCTACCGCAAGGGTTTATTGGTCGGAATTGCGTTGATCCCAACGCTGCTCCAGGCGTGAACCGAGCCCAAATCCCTTTCGTGGGCTACGAGAATTTTTGACCGAACTCGTAGTGCTTCCGATGGAGGAAATAAGAAGGATCAGCCCAGTAAGGGCGATAAGGAAACCGATCACGCCCACGATAGTCATTTTGGCAATGAGGCCAGCAAAGAGTGTGACCAATCCAAGTCCAATAAGCACGAGGGCGCGTAGGGCGCGATTTCGTCCGGGACGCATAGCGGCCCCCGACAAAGTTGTAGCCAGTTTTGGATCCTCGGTCAGAAGGGCAGCTTCCATTTGGTCTAGTAAGCGTTTTTCATGCTCAGAAAGTGCCATGGCCACACAATAGAACATCTTTTCTTTCATCGCTACTAGGAAATGTCGGGCTCGTCCTCAGGCTCCACTAAACGAGCCGGGCGCACGCTATCTCGCCCAAAACGTGCCTGCGCCTTATCGATAGCGCTCTCGGCTTCGCGCCATCCATTCTCGCGCTGACCTAGAAGCATCTGGTGTGGGGCTCCCTCACTCAAATTTTCAAGGCCTACTCCCACAAGTCGAAGGCGCGCTCGCTCAATTCGCAGCGCTTTATATAAACCTTTTACAACGTCATAGACCTCGTGTGTGGAATCAATTGGAAGTGCCAAAGTTTTTGAGCGATTGATTGTTGTGAAATCAGCAAAGCGAACTTTAATTGAAATAGTTTTTGCGAAAAGATTTCGCGAACGAAGGCGCGACGTTGCCTTCTCGCAGAGGCGAAGATATTCCTTAAGAATTTCTTCAGGGCTATCTAAATCTAATGGAAATGTTTCTGCCGCGCTAATACTTTTCTCTGGTTCATCAGTTACTACATCGCGGTAATCGCGACCCCATGCAAGTTCATAAAGTGAGGCGCCACTTGCTTCACCGAGTGCGCGAATCAATGTTGTACGGGGAAGTTTTGCAATATCTTCCACAGTTCGAAGTCCTAAGCGTTCAAGTACTTCGGCGGTCTTGGGGCCCACTCCCCAAATTGCCTTGACAGGCAATGGATGCAGAAATGTCAGGATGCGATCTGCTGGAATTTCTAATATTCCATTTGGTTTACAACGACCGGATGCTAGCTTGGCAATAAATTTTGATGGTGCGATTCCGACAGAACATGTGATGCCTTCTTGTTTTTCAACTTTAATACGAATCGCTTCTGCAATTTCTCGCCCCGTACCTAGCAATCGTTTTGCACCTGTTACATCGAGAAATGCTTCATCAAGTGAGATGGGCTCTACTAATGGAGTAAAGGATTGAAAGATTTCCATAATTCCCGCGGATACTTCGCTGTAACGAGAATGATCTGGTGGAATAAAAATTGCATGGGGCGCTAATCGTTGCGCGCGACCAACTGGCATCGCTGCATGTATTCCAAATTTGCGAGCTTCATAATTTGCAGAAAGGACTACCCCGCGAGCTCCTGCGCCAACTACTACCGCTTTACCTTTCAGTGTTGGGTTATCGCGCTCTGCAACTGAGGCGAAGAAGGCATCCATGTCGACATGCAGAATCGTTGCCTGCGTTGCCTCTTCCTCGCTCATACGACGAGGCTACTTCGTTCGGCGCTCCACTTTTCGTAGGCGCTACGAAGATCCCACGCACCTGTTGCTCGAATTGAAATACCTCGCGCTCCCGTGCGACGAGTATGACCACGAACTAAAAGTAGAGATGAGTTATAAAGAATATCTGCGTAATCAATTTGTACATCACTGAAAAAAGTTGAATCACTACATCCATAGCCATCATCGAGTGTAAGAAAAATTACACGTTTACCCGAACGCACTGGTGGCGTCTGCATCGCAACCTTTACTCCAGCAACAAGTACTTCGCTCTGTGAACGCGCCTCTAATAGTTGAGATGAACGTACTGCGCCAATTGCATTGAGAAATGGGGCGTAGAACTCAAGCAAGTGATGAGTTATATCCATTCCTAAGCGCTCTACTTCGTGGCGCACTCCTTCTGCGGCGCTCATTGCAGGTAGACCACTTGAAATAAGTGCTGGTGGTTCAAAACCTAAATTCATTTGAGCACCCGAGACTGCAAGTGCTGGAGAGCGCACCAGATCCTTTATATGTAATAACAGATCACGCCTATGTATCTCATCGCTAGCATGTAAGGAATCAAAAGCTCCTGTCAGAATAAGAGCTTCGGTTACTGAAATAGATGCTCCTGAACGTCGTACGAAATCAGTGATATCTGTATAGGGACGGCACTGAATAATTGATTCAATCTCTGTTGCGCTAATTCCACTCACCGTGGAGAGTGGAATACGTATGGCGTACCCGTTCTCACTATTTTCAACCCTATAGACAGAATCCGAAAGATTTACATCCAAGGGCGCAAGAGTGATTCCCATTTGGCGCGCTTCATCGAGTATTAAACGTTTGGGATACATGCCTGGATCATGGGTAAGTACACCTGCGATAAATGCTGCAGGGTGATGAGTCTTCAGCCATGCCGATTGATATGTGGGTAGCGCAAATGCTGCGGCATGCGCTTTGCAAAATCCAAAGGATGCAAAAGCGCGCAATACATCCCAAATTTCATTGACGATAGCTAGTTCATATCCATGCGCTAGTGCGGCAGGAAAAAACCAATCACAAATCTCTTGTTGCCCAGAAGGATCGCCCATCCCGCGTCTTTTCTCATCGGCTGCAGCAAAAGAGATACCTGTCATCACGGAAATGATTGCGATTACTTGTTCGTGAAAGACAACAACGCCTTCAGTTTCATTGAGAATCTCGTAGAGATCGGGATGAATAATGCGCGCACTCTCCCACCCATGTCTTGCTTTGAGAAATGGCGTAATCATGTCGCTCTTGACTGGACCTGGTCTAAAAAGTGAGATATCGATAATCAAATCTGTAAATGTTGCTGGGGCAAGTTTTCCTACAAGTTCGCGTTGTCCTGGGCTTTCGATTTGAAAAATTCCTAGCGTGCGCGTTGATTGAATCAACTCAAATGTGGCTTTGTCATCGAGTGGAACTGAATCTATGTCGACTACTTTTTCTTCAACGCGCTCTATCTCTTTGAGTGCATAAGCAATTGTTGATTGCATGCGAACTCCCAAAATATCGAGCTTGAGTAGTCCTATCGCTTCAACATCATCTTTATCAAATTCGACCATTGGGTAGCCACTTGCATTGCGCTGCACGGACACTCGATCGTAGAGGCCCGCATCAGATAAAACGATGGCGCATGGATGCATGGCTAAATGACGCGGCAACCCATCGAGTTTTTCGGCGAGTGAAATAGTCATCGCCGTGAGAGGCGCTGAAAGATTGAGTTTTCGAAGTTCGGGTAAATTCTCTAGCGCTTGTGAAATATTTTTAGCACGTACATGAGGCATTGATTTTGCAATCAGATCTATCTCCATTGCAGAAAGCCCAAGAGCGGCCCCCGTATCGCGAATTGCGTGACGGGCTCGATACGTATCGACCATTGCAACTGTGGCACATCTAGAACTTTCGCCATATCGCTTGAAAACTAAATCATAAATTTCTAAGCGACGATCTGATTCAACATCGATATCGATATCGGGAAGTGCCGCGCGCAGCGGCGAACAGAAGCGCTCCATCAAAAGTCCGTGACGCAGCGGATCGACTCCTGAAATTCCTAAGAGATGACAGATCAGTGAACCTGCACCGCTGCCACGAGCTGCAACTCTGATACCGCGTTTGCGCGCCATATCTGCAATATCGGCAACGGTAAGAAAATATGACTCGTAACCAAGAGTTGCAACTGTTGCTAATTCATCATCTAAACGCTGGCGCGCTTTATGTATTGATGCGCTCTCGTTATAGCGCCAGTTGATTCCAGCAAGACTTCGCGAACGCAACAAAGAGCGCATCTCGTGCGCCGACGTTGCACCAACAACTTCTGGTTCGGGTAAATGAATCCCACCTAAACCAATATCGCGCGCAGGAGATAACAAAGAACGCTCTGCCCACGTGCGCGTTGTCGCCAATAATTCTCGCGGAGTTCGCTCCCCCGCTGCTCTAGCAATTTCACCAGCAAGTGAAATCATTTCATCGCTCGATTTCAAAAATGCCTCGGCATTGCGCCGCTCCAGATGGCGCTGATGCAACGGGACTAATTGTCTAGCACAATCTAAAATATCGGCTACGGGGCCATCGGCGCGATCGCGCATACGCACTGCATTAGTAACGACTGCGTCTATATCGTGATCACGGGCAAAGATAAGACTACGGGCTGCAAATGCAGTGGAGCGTGGCCCTGAACCTGCAACAAGATGAGACACGCATTCAATTGCATTATCAGCAAAGAGATCCCGCGTTGTATTGAAAATACTAAAAGCAAGATCAAATCGATGCTCTGCAATAGCGCTAGCCAGTGGTGATTGTGGGCCATGAAGTGCATAAACATTGGTGCTGTATTCACTGTATTTTTGTAATAAGTCCAGAGTCAGTACAACCTTGCGATTCTCAGAGCTCATATGTAGCGATGTCAATAAACGACAAAGCGAGCGCCATCCTCCATCGCTATGGGCAAGGAGTGTGATGCGTGGTAATTCTTTTACCGAATGGCCTAGATCAATTGCGCAGTTGATTCCGATAATGGGTGCAATTCCATAATCAATACAACTTTGTGCAAAACGAATTGCCCCTGCTAATCCATCGCGATCAGTAAGTGCAAGCGCTGGCATTTCAAATTCAGCGGCGCGAGCTACTAGGTCGCGTGGTTGTGTTGTGCCGTATTTGAGTGAATAACCACTGGCAACATTGAGATGTATAAAACTCATTACAAATTTCTAATGATCCACTGACCGCTGACTTCATCGCGTTCGAGTTCAAATGTTGTAAGAGCACCTATAGGTGCAGCTTCTACTCGCCACAGCGAGCGCGCTTGATCATCAGGGCGATACTTTCCATCGCTGACGTGATTCCACCAGCCACCTGCTTCACACCAACGTGACAAAACTGTATGAATACGAAAGCGACGACCTTTGAAACTAAATTCAATAGGAGTTGCGCCCTCACTGGTTACATCAAGGGCTTTCGTAATTTGCGGAGTGGGCTGTGGAACTGACATTGCGGTAGAGCCTTTCGCCAAACTGTGGGTATTCGAACAGATGTTCGAAAGATAACCCTCAGCGCTGACAGGCGCAAGGTCGGAGCTAGATCAGCTCAGCTATCAGAGCCCGAACTCGTGCCTCAATCTCATCGCGAATCGGGCGAACCGCCTCGACTCCCTGGCCAGCAGGATCGGCCAATACCCAATCGAGATAGCGCTTGCCTGGGTAGAAAGGACATTTATCCCCACAGCCCATCGTGATAACAACATCGCTATCGATAACGGCCTGATCTGTGAGCACCTTGGGCTTCTCACCGCTCAGATCAATCCCCTTTTCAGCCATCGCTTCAAAGACGGCAGGGTTGATGCTTTCGGCAGGTGCAGTCCCTGCAGATCGCACCTCAATAGCTCCTGCGCCCAGGTGGTTCAAGAAAGCGGCAGCCATTTGAGAGCGGCCTGCATTGTGAATGCAAACAAAGAGGACGGAAGGTTTTTTCATAGCGCGATCATGGCACCTATATATGAATGATTGGTTACAAGCGAGTGAAAGTCTTACGGTGCGTGTCGAGGTCAAATGTAATTGAAATTTCAACTATTCACCTTTACCCTTTTATTTGTAAGGTCCACTCTCGGAAAAATAGTTAAAAGGAGTTTCATGAACGCAATACTCGTAATTGCACGTATCCTCTTTGCGGCAATCTTTATTAACTCAGGAATTATGCACCTCACAAAGCTTGAGGCAATGACAGGATATGCAAAATATAAGAAAGTTCCCGCTGCAAAACTCAGCGTTGCAGTTTCAGGCTTAATGATTCTAGTCGGCGGCCTTTATGTTGCCCTTGGAATCTACGCTGACCTTGGCGCACTTCTTATTGCAATCTTCTTGATCCCAACAGCATTCCTCATGCATGCATTCTGGAAAGAGAGCGATGCAACTGCTAAGCAAAATGAATCAATCAATTTCTTCAAAAATCTTTCAATTGCTGGTGCAGCACTGATTATTTTTGTCCTTATTGCTCGCGGTGCAGATATTGGACCAAGTATCACTTCAGCATTTTTTAGCTTCAAGTAATACTCAAAGAAACTACTTACTAAAAGGGCCTCGGGATAAAACCCGGGGCTCTTTTCTGTCATTATGTACGTATGGAAATCCTCGGCGCCCTCCTTGCAGGTTGCTTCATAGGAGCAGTCCTTGGTTTTATCGGGGCTGGCGGAGCAATGCTTTCCGTTCCGATACTTATTTACGGATTCAATTTCTCCCCTGCACATGCAACTACCGCAGCCCTTGCTATTGTCTTTAGCGCAGCAGTATCTGGGCTCATCTCTAAATTTCGCAGCAAAGACGTACTCATCAAGGAAGCACTCGTTATCTGGGCTTTGGGATTGGTCACAAATCTTGGTGGGTCATGGGTCGCACACCGCTTGCCCGATTCATTTATCACAACGGGTTTTGCAATCGTCATGATTTCGGCCGCTACCTCCATGTTATTTAAATCATTAGGCGGGAATGAAAAGAAGATTCCAGTAGTAGCACTAGTCGCAATTTCATTAACCATTGGGCTTATGACGGGACTCTTTGGAATCGGTGGAGGCTTCTTGGCAATTCCAGTATTAATTCTCTTCTTTAATAACACTGCCAATAGAGCTGCAGGTACATCTTTATTTATTATTGCCCTCAATACTCTGACAGCATTTTTTGGGCATTATCGAATCTGGTCTCAAATTTCTTGGCACCTGCCAATTCTGATGTCTGTATCTGCAGTTGTTGTAGCAGGTTTTGCATCGCGCATGGGCGAACTATCAAATCCGCTACTAATGCGGAGATCTTTCGCGGTCTTGCTCTACGCCGTTTCGATTTTTACAATTATTCAAACGTGGTTGTTGAACTAACGCGCATTTTTTAGTGCGCGTGACATATAACCAGCAAAAGTCAGACATAGGGCCGGAAATAGAATTGCAATAGGTAGATTGATTAACTGTGCCAATCCACCAATAATGCTTGGTCCGATGAAAAAGCCCATCATTCCAATCACACCAACTCGAGCCATTGCCACAGAGGATGCAATCCCTGGAGTCTGTGAGGCAGCCAAAATAATTGCAGGAAACATTGGTCCGAGTCCAAATCCAGCCAAGGCGAAACCGCAATCGATAATAATGAGTGCGAGTAACGGGTGAGAATGTGAAAGTGGGACAGCAGTAATAATTCCAACAGCCCAACCGATACCACCTACATAACCACCGAGTTTTACCGTCTTCATTGGGCCAAAATAATCAAGGGCTTTGTCGCCTAGAAAGCGGCTTGTAATCATTGCAAGTGCAAAACAACCGAAGGCAGTTGCGTTCTTACCTTTTCCAAATCCCATACTGTCGCGCAATAAAATTCCGCCCCAGTCGCTAGCTGCCCCTTCTGCAACCAAGCCACTGAGCATTCCAACACCCATTCCCCACAACGGCATGACTGATTTTCCCATCAATGGAATTTTTGCTTGTGTATCTTCACCGCCACCATCGTGTTCATCGAGATCTGGAGGCAATATGAAAATAGCTGCCGGAATATAAGCAATCATGCAGACAATTCCAAGAGTTACTAAGTGAACCTTTGGCGATACATAGTGCGAAAGAATTCCACCCAAAAGAGCTGCTACAAACGCACCTGTACTCCAGAGCGCATGAAATGTAGACATCCATCGACGTTTAAGAATTTTTTCAACTACTGCAGCTTGAGTATTGACTGAAATATCCATACTTGAATATCCAAAACCCATAACAAAAAGTGAGGCAACAAGGAACAGGGGGTTGTGAGCAAGGCCAATACCAATGAGTCCTAGCGGCATAACAAAAATAGCAACTGATACAACTCGGCGTGAACCAAAAGTGTGAATCAATCTTCCAGCTAATTGTGCGCCACACAGAGCCCCTACGGTTCCTGAAATAAGAACCAGACCAAGCTGAGCATTATTAATCTTGACGATATCTTTTATTTCGGGAACTCGCGCTACCCATCCCATCGAAACCAATCCCATGATTCCAAATGTTGCCCACAATGCATTTCGTGCACGTGTGCCGATTTTCGTTAATTCTTCTTGGCTATAAGTCGCGCTCATAGAGGGCAACGCTAACTCATAGAGGGCTAATTTTCTGTAGTCAGCCGCTTCACTTTGATAAATCTTGTTTGTAAAGCCGCGCCCATCATCAAAAGCACCGGAAATGCGAATGCAATTGGTAATGAAGTAAGTTGTGAAATTCCACCAATAATTGTTGGGCCAGCAAAATATGAAGCAATAGCAATAAGCCCAATGCGAGCTAATCCAACAGAGGGGGCAACTCCAGGAATCGATGCTGCAGCTAAATTAAAAGCTGGGAAGAATGGGCCGATACCAAATCCAGCAGCACCAAAACCTATACATACGATCACCAAACTCAGCATGTGATGTGAGTGAGCTAAGGGAACTCCAACAAGAATCGAAAGTCCCCAGATTCCACCACCAAAGAGTGCTCCATATTTTACAGTCTTTACGTGGCCCCACATTTCAAAGAACTTATCTCCTAGCAATCTGCTGACAATCATCGTCAATGAAAAAACGGTTGCTGCGGCAGCATTTGTTCCTTTACCAATATTCATATGATCTCGAAGAAGAATTCCACTCCAGTCATATGCGCCACCTTCGGGAACCAGCGCACAGATAAGACCAAAACCTATCCCCCACAAAATCATCGCTTCTTTACCTCTAAATGAAACTTTTGAAG
The DNA here is from genome assembly GCA_947451045.1 of Actinomycetota bacterium. Taxonomy (GTDB): domain Bacteria; phylum Actinomycetota; class Actinomycetes; order Nanopelagicales; family Nanopelagicaceae; genus Planktophila. The sequence continues at coordinate 16,010 of CANFXM010000013.1, forward strand.
AAGTTTGACTTCCTTCTTCACCACCATGTCCATCGAGCTCTGGTGGTAGGAGATAACGAGTTATATATAAGTAAGAAAGAAAACTCAGCGCTGACATCACTAATAAATTAACTTTTGGTGAGACAAAATTTGCTACAAGGCCGCCAACAAGGGCTGCACAAAAAGCGCCAATACTCCAAAGGCCATGGAAGGTAGACATCCATCGCCCCTGAGTGTGCTGCTCAATTGCAATTGCTTGACTATTTAGCGCGACATCCATAAATGCAACGCTGAATCCACAGAAAAATAATCCGAGGGCAAGCGTTGGGACATTATGTGCAATTCCCATAATGCTCACACCCAGTGGCAAAGTAACGCCAGCTATTCGAACGACAATTTTTGATGAAAACATATGTACTACTCGACCAGAGAGTTGTGCGCCAGGTACCGCACCAAAGGTGCTCGCAAGTAATAAGAGTCCAAATTGACCATCACTCAAACCCAATGAAGTTTTTATTTCAGGAATGCGTGGAATCCAAGCCATGCCCGTAATACCTAGTACGAAGAAACTTGCCCAGACTGCATTTCGGCCATGGATCCCGTATTGATAATTAGTGAGTGCCTTAGAGGACATGGCGCGACGCTATCTCATAAAGTGTGCACATGGATGGAATTCTCGAAAAAGCGGCCGTGAGACGCTTCCTCGATGCCGCAAAATCACTGGGTATCAATGGCGAAATAAAAATCCTTTCCGACTCAGCCCGCACTGCTGTCGATGCAGCAAATGCACTCGGTATCGAAGTAGGACAGATTGCAGCATCTCTCATATTCAAACTTCCCTCCGGTAATCCGCTGCTTGTCGTTACAAGTGGTCGACATAAAGTTGATACGGCACTTGTTGCGAAAAATCTTGGAATTGAAAAACTTGATCGCGTCGATGCGGATTACGTAAAAGAAAACAGTGGTTATTCAATCGGTGGTGTGAGCCCATTGGGGTGGGTTACAAAGCCAGAAATAATCCTTATTGATCAGGCACTCAATGAATATGAAACCGTATGGGCAGCAGCGGGACATCCACACGCGGTTTACCCAACTTCTTTTTCTGAATTACTTGAATGCACAGGAGCGCAACCTATGGTTGTAGGTGAATAAAATGACACTTTCAACGCGAAGTTATAACTCGCCAACATCTGAAGATGTTCTTGTCTTAGTTCACGGACTTGGCTCGGCTGCGACTGCATGGAAGCCGATAATTCCTGCGCTATCTGAAAAGTTCAATGTCATCACTGTTGATCTGCCAGGACATGGTGAATCGACATTTGATCCGGCCCAAGCGATGGATCCGCAATCTCTTGCTCTCTTAGTTCGTGATTCCATAAAAACTAATCACGGAATAGATGAATTTCATTTGGTAGGAAATTCATTAGGAGGATGGATTTCACTCGAGCTCGCATCACTTGCTCGCCAGAATGTAAAAAGTGTTACGGGGCTTGCTCCTGCAGGACTTTGGTTAGCGCCATATACGGCTCGCTATCCGGGAAGCGCTGTTGCAAATATTTTGGCTCGTGGACTTAAGGTTGCAGCCCCATACATTATCGATTACGACTTAGTTAGAAAGGTGGGCTTTGCCGATGTCAGCCCACGATGGAAAGAACTTTCAAAAGAAATTTGTTTGGATGCAACGCTGGCGATGGCTACATCTGCCGGTTACTACCCTGCGTGGGATGGAATGTTGAAAAAGAGATTTGATTCACAGATCAGTTCTGACATACCGGTCACTATTATTTTTGGAGATAGCGATAAAACTTTGCCCGCATTAGATTGCCAAGAAAAAACCCTTGCGCCAGCGCATGCCAAATGGATTGAATTTGAATCGTGCGGACATGCTCCTATGTGGGATTGGCCGCAACAATGCATTGAAAAGATAATTGAAACTACAGGTATCGCGAAATGATTGTTGCTGCCTACTTTTGGCAGATCGAAAGGAAAAGAATTCCATTTGCTATTTCTCGAATGGCACTCAATAGACGGGCTGTTAGAAATTTTCCTGGAGTAAGTTTTTCAAAGTTACTGGGATGTGGCACTGGTGAACGCTTTACCCCGAGTGATGCTGATCCTTTGCGATGGGGAATTTTGGTAGCAATTGATGAAAACCAAATTGAGGCATTTGATAACAGCCGTTTTATTTCACAATGGAGAAAGAATTCGCACTCTGAATTTCGAGCACTGCTCTCCCCTATTTCTTCGCACGGGCAATGGTCTAAGAAAGAACCATTCACTGTTTCTACAAAACCTAACGACGGAGCGATTGTTGCAATTACTAGAGCGCGCATCTCCTTTCTCGGAAATTTTCGTTTCTGGAAAGCCGTTCCACCTGTAACTACTAGCCTTCACAATTCACCAGGTTTGATTTCTGCTATTGGTATCGGCGAGGCACCTATTGGATTGCAAGGAACTTTCTCGATCTGGGAATCCGCACAGGCACTTCGCGAATTTGCCTATAAAGGTGAGGCACATACCCAAGTAATTGCCGATACCAAGAAATATCAGTGGTATTCAGAGGAACTCTTCGCTCGCTTCGCTGTTCTGGAGTTACGCGGCTGCTTATAAGTAGGGCAGAATTGCACCATGTCGCTTCGCCACTATTCACCTCGCGGTAATAGGCGACGCGGAATAAATCCAAAGGCGCAAGGTTTGCTTGTAGGAATTCTTGGAATTGCGATATTTCAACAGATTGTCTATCCGTTAGTTCATGGCGAAACTCTTCGAGTACTCACTATTTCTACTGTGTATTGCGGGGCTATAGCGATGTCACTACATGCGCTCTTAGCCTTTGGTGGTAAATACGCATTTAGATACTTATCGGTGACATTGATTTATGCCTACATAATGGAAGAAATTGGAATTCATACAGGGTGGCCATTCGGGCAATATTCCTATGATGCTTCGCTAGGACCAAAACTTGCAGGAGTCTCACTAGTCGTTCCTTTTGCTTGGGTAATGATGGCGCATCCACTTTTGATTGCCTCTCGAAGAGTCGGCAAAAGTTGGGTTTTTCTTTACGGTGGAATTGCATTGATGGCATGGGACTTATTTTTAGATCCGCAGATGGTTAATGCCGGTCGGTGGAGTTGGACTTTCACAGGATCGCATGTTCCTTTCGAACGCGAAATTCCATTATCAAATGCATTTGGCTGGCTTCTAGCTGGCATGGGACTGATGGGTCTTCTGCACCAAATACTTCCCCGTGAACTTAGAAAAGTAAGCGCAGGTTTTGGGGTTGTTGATTTTTATTTAGCATGGAGTTGGTTCTCGGGCGTTGTTGCTAATTTATTTTTCTTTCATCGACCAGGTATTGCATTCTTTGGTGGTCTCATTTATGGATTGGTTCTTGCACCGTATGTATTTTCGCGCTGGCTCGGTAGACCATAGATATAGTTGAATGATTTCAGTAATTCTAAATTCAATCTTGTTGCTTTTCGTTTTGATCAACGCATTTACCATGCCAAAACTGGCGCAATCCATTGCAGTATCGAAGTCAGTTGCTGTTCATATTCCAATGCGCAATGAAGCAAAAAATGTACTTGAACTAGTCGAATCTCTTAGAAGCCAGAATTATGCGGGCCAACTCCATTTCTATATCCTCGATGATAATTCTACAGACCAGACTTATTCTTTACTTCAATCAGCAACCAAAGACGATCCTCGCTTCACACTTCTAGTCGGTAGTGAGCCACCAAACGGGTGGATTGGGAAAACATGGGCGCTACAGCAAATCTTTGAAGCAAGTAGTGAGGAAGTAATCATCAGTCTTGATGCAGATGTTCGACTCACTACTGATGCAATTACTCGTGGCGTATCGACTCTGTCGGAATATAAACTCAATTTTCTTTCTGTTTATCCTTCTCAAATAACCACAACATTTGGGGAGAGAATGATTCAGCCACTCTTGCAGTGGTCTTGGCTTTCAACTTTGTTGTTGCGATTCACAATGCGCTCTACTCGATCTGCATTTGCTGTAGCAAATGGCCAATTTTTTATTGTCCAACGCCAAGTAATGACCGGATATGCGAATGTGAAAAAAGAAGTTTTAGACGATATGGCTCTTGCTCGAACTTTGCTAACTAGTAAATTCAGAGGCAGTGTTGTCAACGGTGGAGCTATTGCCCAGTGCCAAATGTATGCCTCATTTTCTGAGCTTCGTTCTGGTTACGCCAAATCATTATGGAAAGCATTTGGCTCGGTCATTGGAAGTCTTATTGCAATTATTTTTCTATTTATCTCCGGTGTTCTACCAATCATCCTGGTTCTGACGGGATCGCCATGGGGATGGATTGCCCTTGAGCTTGTCGTACTCTCGCGAATCATTAGTGCCTATATCTCCGACGGGGCAATGATGGATTCACTTCTTCATCCAATCTCGTCGCTCTTGCTTATCTATCTCATTATTTATTCTTGGTCAGTGCGCAAAAATGTGCAATGGAAGGGTCGCACACTATGAAAATTTCTATCGTTGGCGCTGGTGTTGGAGGAATGATTGCTGCTGCACGATTAGCAAAAGCCGGTCATTCGGTAACCGTGTACGAAGGAAGTGATCGAGTCGGTGGAAAATTACGTACCGAATGGATTGGGCGATACGCATTCGATACTGGCCCATCATTGCTAACACTTCCTGCTGTTTACCGAGACTTCTTTCTTAAAACGGGAAAGCATATGGGCCAGGAGATGGAAGTAGTCTCGGTTAATCCTTCTTTTGATTACCGATTTGCCGATGGCAGTAATGTGAAGTTTGCGAATCTCTCACGTCATGAAACTTTGAAATCAATTGCAGAATCTTTTTCCCAAGAAAGTGCCCAGCAATGGGATTCACTAATGAGCGTTGCAGAGAAGATGTGGGATATCTCAAGAGAACCTTTTATTGAATCAGAGCTCAGATCACCCCTTTCCCTATTGAAGAGACCCACTTTCTTGAAAGATTTATTTACTATCAAACCTTGGCAATCACTTCGTCAATTAGCCAATGACGAACTCACCGATATTCGACTCCGTTACATTTTGGATCGCTACGCAACATATAGCGGTTCAGATCCTCGTAAGGCTCCTGCTGTGCTTTCCTCTATTGCATTTGTAGAGGAAACATTTGGCGCTTGGCATATCAAAGGTGGCCTTGGAACTATGGCTGAGGCTATCTATGCGCGCTGTGTCAAACATGGTGTTCATTTTGAGCTATCAACTCCAGTTCAGGAAATTATTCTCAACCAAGGCAAAGTCACTGGAATTATTCTTTCTAATGGTCAACGTGTTGAATCTGATGCAGTTGTGAGTAATGCCGATGCATCATTTACGTACAACACTCTTATCAAGAGTAACTCCCGCAGAGTGAAGAAAATCCGACGAAATCTTGCTAAATCTGAAGCATCCTTAGCTGGCTTCTCGTTACTACTTGGACTTCGCCCTAGTGATGAACCGATGCTTGAGCACCACACCATTTTATTTCCTCAAGATTACGACAAAGAGTTTGATTCGATTTTTACTGAAAGAAAACCTGTTTCTGAACCCACAATCTATCTATGCGCTCCCCACGATCCAACAATGGTCAAAACGCAAAACTCTGTCGGGCTTTTCGTATTAGTCAATGCCCCAGTTCACTCACTTGATCCAACCCAAGGCTGGAATTGGAGTGATGAAAAATTCAATAATGAATACGCACACCAAATTATTGATCAGATTGAATCACGCGGTATTTCAATACGAGATCGATTAGAAACAATGACTATAAGAACGCCACTGCAATTACAAGTAAGTGTCAACGCACCTGGTGGCTCAATCTATGGAAGTTCGAGTAATGGCGCCCGAGCTGCATTTTTGCGAGCAAAGAATCGTTCATCTATAAAAGGTTTGTACTTGGTGGGAGGTTCAGCCCATCCTGGAGGTGGCTTACCTCTTGTTGGTATTAGTGGTGATTTAGTTGCTAGCGCAATTGGGAGCGCGAAAAACGTACAACCAAATAAAGGCTAATTGTCTGTAATAGTAAGAAAACAATCGATAGTGCCGTAATTCCTGTAATGCCTAAATGCCACATGATTAATGCGATAAAAATAAAGCTTGCGCGTACTGGACGTTCGGCAGGTGTTACTACGCCAAGTTCATTGACGCCCAATGAAGAAAGTCGCGCACGAGCATATTCTTGAACACTTGCGATAACCCATAAAACAATTGAAATCCAAGCAGGTACACCAATTCGATAAAACGCCACTAGCCAAAGAGCTTCGCTTATACGATCAGCTACAGAATCGAGAATCGCACCTCTGTTGCTCTCGCGCTTTTGAAATATTGCAACACTTCCATCAATACCGTCGAAGAAAAGTGAAAAGACTATAAAGATAATTCCCCAAATTGAAAGAGCTGTAAAGGCTGTTGCAATCGCACTTAGTAATCCCAATAGTGTCAGCACGTTAGGAGAAATACGAAGAAGCGTTGCAACTAGCCCAAATCGATATGAGATAGAGAGCCAAGCGCCAACAATTCCCGTTACAGGTGCATCGTTATGTAATTGGCTCCAACGTTTTAGAAATTCAGTCTTCGACATCATCTAGCGGACTACTCCCAGATTCTCGTAAATTTCGCGAGTAGCAGTTGAACTATTCATTGTATAAAAGTGAATTCCAGGAACGCCTTCAGCTAAAAGTTTTTGACATAACTCAGTAGCGATTTCCACACCTAACGAACGAACTGCTTCGGGATCTGATTCCACGGAAAGGAAACGTTTCATCATTGCATCTGGAATCGCTGTGCCTCCAAGTTCAGACATTCGATGTAGCTGCTTTACATTTGTTACAGGCAATATTCCAGCAATGATCGGCAAATTTGAACCACGTGCACTCAAGCGATCAACAAGTGCGCGCCATCTTTGAGCTTCAAAGAAGAATTGTGTAGTTGCAAATGTTGCACCTAATGATTCTTTTCTAATAAGTACTTCAATATCTTTATCAAAATCACCGCCAGAAGCAGGATGTCCATCAGGAAATGCGGCCACACCAATAGTGAAACCACCTAAGCCAGCAGCAAGTTCAACAAGCTGGTCTGCATGATCTAGTCCACCTGGTGTTGAAGTCCATGGCGCACTTGGGCCACCAACTGGATCTCCACGCAGCGCCAATATGCTTGAAATTCCTGCATTTTTATATTTTCCTAATATTTCAATGAGTTCATCTCGCGTAGAGCCAACACAGGTGAGGTGCGCAACTGTAGGAATCTTTATTCGCTCTGTGATGTGGGAAGTAATAGCAATTGTTCTATCGCGCGTACTTCCGCCCGCTCCATAAGTGACGGAAATAAAATCAGGACGAAGTGATTCCAATCCAGTCATTGCAGCCCAAAGACGAGCCTCTCCCTCGGCATCTTTAGGCGGGAAGAATTCAAATGAATACGAAGTGCGCTTAGCCACGGAGTGAGGGTACCGTTACCGCGTGATGGATGAGCAAAAAGCGACACTAGCCAAGGTCCGCGAGAGCATTGAAATAGAGCTTTCCGATTTTCTTAGCAAGCAGAGCGCATACCTCGAATCAATCTCTAGCGATTTAGCGCCGGTTGCACACTCTCTTTCTTCTTTCTTGCTCGATGGAGGAAAAAGGCTTCGCCCCCTCTTTGCATATAGTGCATTTGTTGGCGCAAGTGGAGTCCCAGATAAAAATGTGATCCGAGCAATTTCAAGTCTCGAACTTTTACAAGCATGCGCACTCATCCATGACGATCTCATGGATGGTTCAGATACGCGACGAGGAAAACCATCTATACATAGACACTTCGAAACGATTCATCAACGTGAAGAGATGGAAGGTTTCGCAGAGCGTTACGGAATGGCTGCGGCGGTATTGCTGGGAGATTTAGCTCTTGTTCTCTCTGATCAAATGCTCAACTCTGCAGGATTAGATTCAGCGCAGATGCACTCTGTACTTCCTGTTCATGATGAAATGCGCGTCGAACTCATGGCAGGACAATTCCTCGATATTCATGAACAAACTCAGAAAAATACAAATGTGGAACGCTCGCTTACCATTGCACGTTATAAATCTGGTAAATACACAATCGAACGTCCACTTCATATTGGGTCCTCCCTTGCAATCACAGATGTGAAATCACGCAAGAATATTGATCAGGCATATTCTGCTTATGGTCTTCCACTAGGTGAGGCTTTTCAACTTCGCGATGATTTACTCGGTGTCTTTGGCAATCCTGAAGTAACCGGTAAACCTGCGGGAGATGATTTACGAGAAGGAAAGCGCACCGTCTTAGTGGCGATGACTCTAGATAATTCTTCCCCCGCGGCCACTGCTCGATTTATGAGCTCATTTGGTTCATCGCAATTGAGCCCCACTGATATTCAAGCGCTACGCGAAATCATTATTGAATCTGGAGCGCGCACTCGTGTTGAAGAACTCATCGATTCACGAACTTCTAGCGCGCTAGATGCGCTGAGTCAAGGTGGAATTACGCCTTCAGGACAAGCTCTACTAACAGAGCTTGCAGCTTTATCGACCCGTAGGAGTATGTAGAAATAATGAGTGCGCGCGTAAAAGGCCCAACGAATCATGTGGTTGTAGTTGGCGCAGGACTTGCTGGCTTGAGTGCTGCTCTTCGATTAGCAGGAGCTGGTCGCAAAGTAACTGTCATTGAACGCGAATCAGTACCTGGCGGACGAAATGGTTTATTGAAAAAAGATGGCTACTCATTTGATACTGGGCCTTCGGTTTTAACGATGCCTTCATTGATTGAAGATGCGTTCAACAGCGTTGGTGAAAATATGAAAGATTGGTTAGAACTAACCACTGTTTCTCCCTTGTATCGTGCATTTTATGCTGATGGATCACAACTTGATGTTCATGCAAATACCCAAGCGATGGAAGCTGAAATTGCTGAAAAAATCAGCCCGAGCGAAGCAGCTGGTTACGCTCGATACGTAGATTTCGTAACAAAGTTATACAAGTATGAAATGAATGATTTTATTGATAGAAATATCGATAGTCCTCTCAATCTTCTAACACCAAATCTAGCTCGACTCATTGCCCTAGGTGGTTTTCGCAAACTATCTCCCAAGGTAAATCAATTTATGAAAGATCCTAGATTGCAAAAAGTTTATTCTTTCCAAGCCATGTATGCGGGTGTTAGCCCACAACAAGCGTTAGCAATTTATGCCGTTATCGCATATATGGATTCAGTCAATGGCGTCTTCTTTCCTAAGGGAGGAATGCATGCAGTTCCCCGTGCACTGGCGGGTGCTGCGCAAAAACATGGCGTTGAATTCAAATACAACACAACAGTTACTGGTTTGGAAATTGTCAATGGTCGCGCCAAAGCGGTAACAACTGATACCGGTGAGCGCATCGAATGCGACGTCGTCGTTCTCAATCCAGACTTACCTGTGATGTGGCGCGAACTTCTTGGCAAGACTCCCCCATCAATCAAACGACTCAAATATTCGCCCTCATGCGTCACTCTTTTAGTTGGCTCATCAAAGAAATATGACCACATCGCTCATCACAATATTCATTTTGGTGAATCGTGGGATGGTGTTTTTGATGAACTTATAAACAAAAAAGTACTTATGACTGATCCCAGCGTCCTGGTTACAGTCCCCACTCACGATGATCCGGATTTAGCGCCTCCTGGAAAAGAGTCGTACTACGTTCTCTTTCCAACTCCCAATCTTGATGCTGATATCGATTGGAAAGTTCAAGCAAAGCCCTATAGAGATCAAATGATTAGAACACTTGAAGCGCGCGGTTACACAGGATTTGGTGATGCAATTGAAGTTGAACAAATGACCACTCCCCTAGATTGGAAGAATCAAGGATTGGAGCGCGGTGCACCATTTGCCAGCGCACATACTTTTTTCCAAACAGGGCCATTTAGACCTCGCAATTTAGCTGCTGGGTTTGAAAATGTGGTCTTCGCTGGTTCAGGTACTCAACCTGGCGTTGGCGTACCTATGGTTTTAATTTCAGGACGTTTAGCAGCAGAGCGAATCGTAGGTCCGGTGAAATAAGTGGATGAACTTACTGCTGCTGGAATTACTGATCCGACTCTGAGGGCGTCATATGAAGAGTGCAAACGTCTTAATTCGCTACACGGTAAGACATATTATTTAGCAACACTTTTGCTTCCCAAAGAGAAGCGACCATTCGTACATGCTCTTTATGGATTTGCACGTTATGCAGATGAAATTGTGGATGACCTTGCATCAGAGCTCACTATCCAAGAAAAGAGTGACTTACTTACCCAATGGGGCGAAAAAGTTCTACAAGGTCTTTCATCAGGAGATAGTAACGATGTGGTTGGGCGCGCTCTTATAGACACAGTTACAAAGTTTAAGATTCCCCATGAGCATTTTGTTGCTTTTCTTCATTCCATGAAAATGGACCTCTCCGTGACTTCTTATGCGAATTACGAAGCACTGATGGAATACGTTTATGGCTCTGCTGCGGTAATTGGATTAGAGATGGTTCCTATTCTTGGCCCACTCTCTGATGCCGCCTTTGAGCCTGCAAAGAAACTCGGCATCGCATTTCAGTTGGCTAACTTTATTCGTGATGTCAACGAAGATTTAGATCGCGGGCGAATCTATTTGCCCCTTGATGAACTTGCAGAGTTCGGTGTAAATAAGGAAATGCTAGCGAGAAGAATTCTCACACCGCAGATTGTCAGCGCCTTGAAATTTCAGATTGCACGAGTTCGTCAATTACAGAAAGAGGCAACACCAGGAATTCAAGAATTAGCACCTTCCAGTCGGCCATGCATCGAGGCTGCTAGTGAACTTTATTGCGGCATTGTTGATGAAGTCGAGAAGATTGATTTTCAAATATTTAATAAGCGCGCAAAGACTTCAACGGGAAGGCGTTTGAGAGTTGCGTCCAAAGCTTATGTCAAAGCACTTCAAGCTCGATAGCGCTTTCCTAAGAAAACCCACAGCGATAAAACGCTGAGCAAAAGTGAGAAGCCAAAAAATAAATCTTCTACTGGGGCTGCTGCAATCCTCAATCCAATAATTGATTCGGACTTATACATCACAATATCTCGAGATGTAAGCCACCAGTTTGTGAGTAGCTGAAAGGGCAGAATGATGGAATAAGAAGTCCAAAAAGCTTTCCGAAAAATTAATGCAATCTTTGTTACTTTAGTATCAAAGATAATTGCTAGAGCAAATGCAAGAAAAGCTACTTGGGTATAATTCAATGCTCATCTCCAATAATCCAATGTCTTTTAACATTTCTCACTGCTTCAAGCGTCATAATTCCTGCAATAGGAATAATGAGAAAAAAGAGAAATTCTTCAAGTGGAATATTCCATGGTCCGAAAATTCCTAGAATTTTCTGATGATCGAAATACCAATCTCCTCGAGAAATTGCATATGCATCCCAAATAATAAAAAGAATTGCAATAGGAATAATGCTGAGCAGTACTCTTTTGAATCGCGCTAAGACTCGAACACGTAGTGCAATTTCTAGCCAAAAGGAGCCACATATAGTGAAGGCGAGCATCGCCATGTAACTCCACTTAAGCATGGCAACATTCTCTCCTACCTTCTAAGTGATTAGCACAAACATGCACCATATTCGCTACAGTGTGCGATGCGGGAGCCCACAAGGCTGAGAGGGTCTGAGATTCAGATCGACCGCTTGACCCGTCCGGTAATGCGGATGCGGAAGGGATTTAATATGTCATCTATTTTTTTCACTGCATGGGGCTATCAAGTTTCATATCTAGAATTTATTTCTGCCCTCACTTCTCTAATCGGAGTCTGGCTTGGAACAACGGGTCGCAGAGTTACCTGGCCATGGTGGGCAATTAGTAGTGCTCTCTACGGAATATTTTTTTATCAGGCCAATCTTCTCGGTAGCGCAGCTTTACAAATAGTTTTTATTATTGCGGCAGTTCGAGGATGGTTTGATTGGGCTCCAACCGGGGCAAAGCCTGGCCGACTTTCCAATAAAGGACGCATCTATTGGTTTCTCGCCCTTATTGGGTCATGGGTTGTACTGCAACCAGTGCTAACACGAATGGGCGCTGCAGCAACATGGATTGATTCATTCCTCTTTGTAAGTTCTCTGATTGCACAAATACTTATGGTCTATGAGAAGTATGAGAATTGGCCTCTCTGGTTTGTAGGAGATGCAATTGGAACGGCGCTCTATGCCCATCAAGGTTATTGGTTTACATCATTACTCTATTTAATATTTACACTCATCGCTCTAGTTGGTTGGAAGAATTGGTATGCATCTCGTATCCGCACTCAATGACCTCTACGGCAATACTCCCCCAGTAGGTAAGACTCATATCATCGCAATCGATGGACCTGCCGGGGCTGGGAAAACCACACTTGCGAATGAGATTTTTCAAGCTATGTCTACGAAATATTCCATCGAAGTCATTCATATGGATGATCTCTACAACGGGTGGCAAGATGCATTAGGGGACGAACTCACTGCGCTGCTTTCCTCAATTATCGACTCGCAGAAAAATATGAATACCTTCAAGATTCCAATTTTTGATTGGGTAAATTATTCCTTCACATCAGTTCGCGAACTAAAGCCGCCACAAATTCTCATTCTGGAAGGAGTTGGAAGTGCTCGCTCATGTGTAAGAGAATTTACAATGGCAACAATTTGGATTGAAGTAGACCGTGCACTCGGTATTCAACGAGTTCTCGCTCGTGACGGTGAAGAGATTGAAACTCATATGAAGCAATGGCTGATAGATCAAGAGATATATTTCACAACGGATAAAACGCGTGAAAGTGCTGATTTTATACTGAGTACATGATGACATTGGGCGCGCCCAACAGCATCTCCAACTCCTTCCTCTCTAAAATCTAAGCTATGTCAGACCTTACGGGTGAACTCATTGATGGGCGATATCAGCTCATTCGTCAGATTGCCAACGGTGGAATGGCTGTTATTTATGAAGCGTTAGATACTCGTTTAGATCGCAGAGTCGCTGTCAAAATAATGCACCCCCACTTGGCTCAAGATGAAGAATTTGTTGGACGCTTCATACGTGAGGCTAAAGCTGCTGCTGCCCTTTCACATCCAAATATTGTTGCGGTGCAAGATCAAGGGTGGAATCAAAGTGGCACGCCTGCTGTATTCCTTGTTATGGAACTTATAGATGGCCACACGCTTCGTGATTTTATTTTCGAACGAGGTCGCTTTGATGTAAAAGATGCAATCAATTATCTGACACCAATATTGAGCGCACTTTCAGCTGCGCATAGAATTGGCATAGTTCACCGTGATATTAAGCCTGAAAATATTTTGATCTCTAAAGAGGGACGCGTCAAAATTGCTGACTTTGGCTTAGCTCGCGGAACACTTCTGGGAACAACAATGACTGCTGAATCCAGCATTATTTTGGGAAGTGTTTCATACCTCTCTCCCGAACAAGTACAACGTGGTGTTGCTGATTCTCGAAGTGATGTTTATGCCGCAGGAATTGTGGCTTATGAAATGCTCACTGGCGAGAAACCATTCCCTGGCGAAACTCCTATTCAAATTGCATACATGCATGTCAATGAAAAAGTCCCGGCTGTGAGCTCAAAACGAAAAGATATTCCTGCCTCACTAGACGCTCTGATTTTGCGCGCAACAAGTTCTAATCCCGATGAGCGCCCTCGCGATGGAGCAGAATTTCTCAATGAACTGCAAAAAGTCCTGGGAGTTATTGATCCTTCGCGCAATCAGATGAGTTTAGAACTCGACTTACCCGTTACTTCCTCTAAAAAATTCAAGAAAGAAAAGAAAGTTGTAGCAACAAAAGAGATCACAATCCCCGTTGAGAGTAGCGCCGCAATTCGAGTCGCCAAAAGAAAAGCTAGCAAGAGGGTAAGGCGCAATCGTTGGATTGCAGTTGGATTAGCTGTTGCACTTGGAATTGGTGGTTGGTACGCCATTGTTGGACCAGGCTCACGAATAGTTGTTCCATCAGTAGTTGGTGGAACCCTGGACGATGCAACAAGCGCGTTTACTCCGTTGGGCCTCACTCCTGAAGTTACCGACCAAGTATTTGATGAAGATATTCCCAAAGGGAAAATTATTTCATCTAGCCCAGCAGGCGGTGGAAAAATTGGAGAAGGCGGAAAAGTAAAGCTTGTGATTTCAAAAGGCCCGGAGCGCTATCAGGTCCCAGATCTCAAGGGACTTGCACCAGATGTGGCTCAGCGACAAATCGAAAAAAACTCGCTTCATTTTGGTAGCGTCACCGAAGTTTTCAATTCAGTTATTCCTTCAGGATTTGTCATCTCATCCTCACCCAATGCTGGCGATTCAGTAAAAAGAAATACTGCTGTAAATATTCTGGTGAGCAAGGGAATCGAGCAAGTCGTTTTGAATTCCTATCTTGCAAAGAGTGGGGATCAAGCCCTCAATGAACTCACTGATGCCGGCTTTGTCGTTGTGACTAAATATGTGTTTGATGAAAATGTCTTAGCGGGGGCAGTTATTCAGCAAACTCCCGATGGAAGTGCCCCCGTAGCTAAGGGCGCAAAAGTCATTCTGATAGTTTCCAAAGGCTCAGAATTCGTATTCATACCAAATCTCTATTCTCTCTCAGAGGCCAAAGCCCTCAAGGCGCTTTCCGATATTGATTTGAAAGTTACGGTAAAGAAAATGGGCAAGAAGAGTGTAAAAAATGTAACAAATATCGCACCGAAGGTTGGCTCGAAGGTCAAACGTGGCAGCACGGTAGTCATCACAGTAGGGTAAGCGGATGTCATTACCTAGAACTCGTCTCGGTGCGCATACTCCAACATCGGGTGGAATGGTCAAACGATCTCTGGGCTATGCACAAACTATTGGTGCAGATGCAATTCAAATCTTTGCGTCAAATCCTCGTGGGTGGGCTCAATCAACTCCTAATCCGCAAGCAGATGAAGAGTTTCGAACAAAAGCTGCAGAGTTGGATATTTATACATATGTGCATGCATCTTTTCTTATCAACTTAGGATCACCCACTGAAAACACTTATGTGAATTCCCTGGCTTCAACTGCATACTCGCTACAGCGTGGGGCAGAAGTTGGCTCTCGTGGTGTTGTTATACATACCGGCTCTGCTGTGAACGAAGATCACGTAGATAAAGCCTGGAAACAAATTCACGAAGGAATGATGCCTGTGCTCAACGCACTTGGTGATGATTCACCCTTTCTTTTGCTGGAACCAACTGCTGGACAAGGACAATCCCTTGTTAAGAAATTAGATGATTTAGAAAACTATCTCAAAGCTCTGGAATACCACCCTAAAGTAGGAATTTGTCTAGATACCTGTCACGTATTTGCGGCAGGACACGACATATCTAAAAAGGGTGGCATGAGCGAAACTATTGATTTGCTCATTGAGATTGCAGGTATCGAACGCTTCCAACTCATTCATGCTAATGACTCAATGGATGTATGTGGGGCGCTCAAGGATCGGCACGCAAATATTGGTGAAGGAAAAATTGGAGTAGAACCTTTTAGAGAATTGTTAGCCCACCCTGCTGTAAAAAATGTTCCGCTTATTCTTGAGACACCGGGGATGGAACCAGCACATGGACCAGAAATCGAACTTCTCAAAAAACTCCGCGATTCAAAATGACCTCCACAAAACACGCCTACAAACTTAAGATGGCTCCATGGGCTCTTCTCATGGTTTCTGTTGCATGGGGTTTCTCATTTGTAGTGATGAAAGATGCAATCGCCCGACAGAGTGTCAATAATTTTCTCTTTACCCGCTTTACATTGGCTGTCATTGTTATGGTGGCGATCAAACCTCAAGTGGTTCGATACTTTACAAAAGATTTAGTACTTCGAGCAGGGGCTGCCGGCCTATTTCTAGGTATCGGTTACATACTTCAAACTTTGGGTCTTGCGCGCACGGGCGCCGCTATTACTGGCTTTGTCACTGGTTTATATATTGTGCTCACACCACTTATCGCATCACTATTTTTTAGAGAACGGGTTTCACTCTTTACGTGGTTTTGTGTATTTATAGCCACTGTAGGTCTTGCTCTTTTATCAATCCACGGTTGGTCTGTTGGAATAGGTGAACTACTCGTACTAGGTAGCGCACTCGCTTTTGCACTTCATATCGTGGCACTGAGTCAATGGAGTAACGGAAGAGACACCTACGCCATGACGGTGGTCCAACTTGCAATGTGCGCAATTATTTCTGGGATTGGTTCTATTTCAAAAGGATATTCCTTACCTCCCGATAAAGGCGTGTGGAGTGTTGTAATTTTTACTGCAGTCTTTGCTACTGCTATTGCATTTATTGTTCAGACTTGGGCACAAGCACATATGAGCGCAACGAAAGTAGCAGTCATTCTTACAATGGAAGTTGTATTTGCTGCCGTCTTTGCAGTACTTATCGGTGGCGAAACTCTCAATATTCAAAGCTCAGTGGGTGGAATTATGGTTGTAATCGCGATGTATTTGATTGTTATGCGGGAAGAGAAATAGGCTCATCTCATGATCGATCTTCGTTCTGACACAGTTACAGTTCCAGACCAAGGAATGCGCGAGGCTATAGCTTCAGCTCCAGTGGGCGATGATGTATATGGTGATGATCTGACTACAAATTCACTCGAAGAAAGAGTCGCTGCCCTTTTTGGAAAAGAAGCTGGATTATTTACTCCAACTGGTTCACTGGCAAACCAATTAGCAATTCGCTCCTTGGTCGCACCTGGTGAAGAGTTACTTGCGGAAACGAATTCACATATCGTGCGTGCCGAACTTGGTGCAGCCGCAGTGTTTAGTGGCATTACAACTCGTACGTGGCCTGCGCACAATGGACTATTGAAGGCATCTGATGCGCTAGCTATTGCTAGACCCGACTCTGGCCCCTACCTAGTTTCTACGACTGCGATTGCAGTTGAAAATACTCATAACTTTGGTGGCGGAACGGTTCAGCCAATTGAACAAATACGAGAACTTCATGCAGGTGCATCAAAGTTAGGGCTTCACCTACACCTCGATGGTGCACGTATCTGGAATGCCCACGTTGCAAGTGGCGTTTCATTTGCTGAATATGGAAAGTATTTCGAAACAATAAGTGTCTGTCTCTCCAAAGGCCTCGGTGCACCAGTGGGCTCAGTAATGCTCTCTACAAAGGAGCGAATTGCAAAATCTCGCGTTTGGAGAAAGAGATACGGCGCAGGAATGCGCCAAATTGGAATTCTGGCAGCTGCAGGTCATTACGCTCTCGATAATAATATAAATCGATTAGCGCAAGATCACAGGCGCGCAAGAAAGATTGCTGATGCCATAGCCACACTCAACGCTTCCTTGATAGACGCATCGACTGTTGAGACAAATATCGTGGGATTAGATTTATCTGTATTACCAATAAGTGCTGCAGAGCTTGCTCAACGTTGCAAAGCTCAAGGTTTACTTATCAGTGCGCTAGGTCCTAAATATGCGCGACTAGTTACTCATATGAACTTCGATGATGCACAGTGCGATCAAGCAATTGAAATTCTAAAGAAAGCCCTCGTGGCTTAGGAGCCACTCTTTCTTATCTAAACCATAGGCATAGTTACCGAGGGCTCCGCCCGTTTTTACAATTCGATGACATGGCACCACAAGCATGATTGCGTTTTTTGCACACGCACTACCCGCGGCCCTCACTGCATCTGGGCTTCCTGCGCGAGCCGCTAAATCGGCATATGACATAACTTTTCCTGCACCTAC